>JBHLKB010000226.1:0-4723 GCA_048887205.1 Candidatus Hodarchaeota archaeon | reverse complement strand
TACTATTTTCAAATGTTCTTAGTTTTTTGTCAATCATATCTCTTGAATTTTTAGCTTTAGATAAAAATTCCTTATCGACTCTATCCGTTTCCTTTTCCGATTTAGTTTCCTTCTCTTTTTCGTGTAATTCGTCTGTCATTTTATGATTATTGGATTATGATAATTAATACCTCATATAGAATTAGAATTTGAAAATTTATTTAATTTCTGCAAAAACGAAATATTTGGTTAAACAATTGTCGATTTAAATAATCGATCATTTTTATGCATACACTTCTAAAAAGTATCTTATGAATTATACTTATTTTAGATATTTAAATGTTGATTTTTTCTCATTTTTATTTTCACGCTAAAATGAATGAAATAAATAAATTTAAATAGGAATATGTTTTAATTGATAATTTGGATTTTTATAACTCTATTAATCCTTAAATATGGGGTTATTGTGTCTTTTGACCGGATTGAAGGATATCGATAAAACTTTATCTGTGGTTCGCGTTTGGACAGACACACTAACCCCGTCCAAATTTATTCTTTCTTCATGAATTCAATAACATCTTTATATGAAGTATCAGGCATAGGTCCAAAAGATTCAACTTTAAGGGCTCCCACTGCATTTGCAAATTTAGCAATTTTTTTCAAATCCCAACCAACTAAATATCCTACGATAAACGCACCTCCAAAAGAATCTCCTGCTCCAGTAGGATCTCTCTCAATTACTTTAAAACCATCTACTTTAAATCCCTTAATATTATCTGAAGAGAAGATGGTACAACCATCTTTCCCTTGTTTCAATACGACAATATTTGGTCCCATCTCGAGTAATTTTTGGCAAGCTATTTTTGATCCCTTTGTTTCAGCTAATATTTCAGCTTCTTCTCCGCTTGGGAGTAAAATATTAGTTGTTTCTAAAATTGGCATGCTAACTTTCAGTATACTTTCTAAATCTAGCATTTCAAGTCTAAGATTAGGATCAAATGATATAATTACCTCTGGATTATGTTTTTTAGCTAATTTAATAGCTTTATAGCACGCATCTCGAGATTTTTTACTAATAGAAAGAGCACTTCCCATAATATGGATATTTTTTATATTCCTAAAATATTTCTGTTTAATATCTTCTGGAGTTATTTCTCCAGCAGCTCCCTTTGCAAAAATGAATTTACGAGAACCATCAGAATTATATTGATTGAAAGCTATTCCCGTAGTTAAATGGTTTACGACTCTGATTTGAGATGTATCAACATAATCTTTCTTTAATTTCTCAACTATACATTTACCAAATTCATCGTTTCCGATTACTCCTATAATTCCTGTAGTTAATTGAAAAACCTTTCCCATTCGGGCAGCAGAATCAATATATATAGCTGGTGCTCCACTTGGGAAAGGCCCCCTATAAGTTGATCCAATTCTTCCATGCGGGACATTTATTTCTTCACGCACTATTTCGACTAATAATTCCCCAAGAGTAATAATATCAGGGTCCATTATTTACCATTAAAAATTATTCTATTTAATTAATTCTAACTAATTTAACTTTTAAAAAAAACAGCTTCATTGTATTACAAAATATTAAATCTTAAAAAAAAAATTATTTTATGAACTTCTGTTTAAATGATTCGATAGTGGTAGAAATTTCATTAATATGAAGTTTTAAATCTTTAGGATGTATTTCCTTTAATCTATCCAAATTATCAATTATATTTTTCAATTCATCAATCCATAAATTCATGAGAATTTCTTTTTCTTTATTTTTACATGCTAATTTTATTTCATCGTTAATCCATTCCTTAGCGCTTTCATATATCTGTTTTTTTTGCACATCAAGGGTTATTTTCACTAAATCTTGCTGATTTTTGAGACTTTCTAAAACAGGTTCTAGATTATTTTTAAATTCTGTATTTTCTTCATTGAATTTTTTAAACATATCTCTAATAATATCTTCTTTTGTATCAAATTCTTCCTTTAAGTTCTTCAGTTTTGTTAAAAAATCTTCATTAATTGTTTTTATGTTATTAGTGAGAGATTTTATTTCATTTTTGAGATCATTGATGTGATTATTCAATTTCTGATTGACTATTTGAAATCTATTTTCTATTTCTGAATTAAATGTTTTGAAGTTATCATCTAATTTCTTATCAAGAGTTGTAAATTTTGCTTTTAACTCTCTTTCAAATATATTTGCTAAATCTTCCATTTTCTTGGCAATTGTGGTTCCCTGTTCAATTATTTTCTGATCATGTTGTCTGAATTGGTTCTTCACTTTTTGATCTAATTTATTAATCTGTTCAGTTGATTTCTTTTCAACTTGATTAACTTGTTCGTTTAAGTTCTTTTCTAGGTTTTTAACTTGTTCTTTAAATTCTTGGAAATCTTTTAAAGAAATCTCCTCAGGTATCCTAGTCACCCTTTTTTTATATATATAGTTTCTTAATTTATAAATTTAGAATTTTTTAGATCACTTCTATTATTTGTTGTAAGTGTTCTTCTCTAAATTTGGTTATAATATTTATTAATTCAAACTCTTCTCTATTTAATTTTGAAATTGAATCTAAATCTTTTTCAAACTCTTTTTTGGAAATTATTAAAAACTCTTTTAAGTCAATAAATGATTCTTCAACCGATTTAGATTTGGATTTCTTTATAAATTTAATCTTTTTGTAAAGTTCGGATAAATTAATTAAAAATCCATCCATAATTTCATTTTTTTGAATCTCATTCTTTTGTAATTCTTGCTTAAGAAACTCATAGTAAACTAAATCTTTATCTTTTTTCTCTACATAACTTTTTTTTTTAATTTTAAGCTTTGGTTTAACTTTTTGGAAAAATTTATCTATATTTGCTAAATTAATCAAGCTATTTTTTAATTTTTCTTCATTTTTCCCGATCAATTTTAAAAAAAGTCTCGAAATATTGCTGAAAACAACATTAGGATACAATATCTCTGCCTTTTGTAATAATGTATAAATTAATAAGTCGAAACATTCTGTGATATTGTGACCAGTTTTTGCTGAAGTGAATATTACATAGTCATTTTTAGTTAAAAAACCTTTGATAGTTTTCTTTACTTCCTCACTAGCAGAAAATAAATCTAATTTGTTACCAACTAGAATTGATAATATATCTTCAGAGTAGCGATTTGCATTTTCTAAATATTCACTTTTAAGATTTTGAAGTGTTTCTTTTGGCTTAGATAAATCAAATACCAAAAGAACTATGTCTAAATCAGAATAAATTACAGGATTTAATGGATTAAAAGATCTTTGTCCTCCTGTATCCCACACTGAAAGTATAATTTTAACTTCCTTTTGATTTTTTTTTATTACATATTCTTTATTAGTTGTTATACTACCAATTGTAGGTAAGTATTGCTCAGGGATTTCCTTACCGAAAAAAGCATTTATTAAAGAGGTTTTGCCAACCTCTCCTTCTCCGAGAACAACCAATTTTAAATTGATAATATCCAACTTATTCTTCGCCTAGGAAAGAATTTGTAAAAACTTGAATTAAAAATTTTCTTGCTTTAAAATCATTAAATAAGAATTAATTAATTCATAAAAACAAAATAGAAATCTATATTTAAATATCTATAGAAAACAAGTTCTTCTTAAAAGAGAATATTATCTAAGTAATTCTTTTTAAATCTATAAAATATTTATATTATGTTCTTATTTTTCACTATCAATAATGTATAAGTATAAATAACAAAAATGGTAATTTTAACTACAAAGATCCTTCTTGAAGGATTATTATGGCCAGAAAGCCCACGTTGGCATAATGGTAAACTATGGTTCTCTGATATGGATGCACATAAAGTAATGACTGTGGATCTAAATGGAAATACAGAAACGATATTGGAGATACCAAACCGAACTTCTGGTTTAGGTTGGCTTCCTGATGATAAATTGTTAGTAGTGTCAATGGAAAATTGTAGGGTACTTCGTCTTGACCCAGAAGGAGTAAAAGAACATGCAGACTTAAGTGGTCTTGCCACTTTAAATTGCAATGATATGATTGTAGACGATAAAGGGAGAGCATATGTAGGAAATATGGGATTTGATTTTTTTAGCCCCAACCCAAAATTTACCCCAGCTGAAATTATTCTTGTAACCCCCGAAGGAGATGCTAGGATTGTTGCTGATAATATGGCTTTCCCAAATGGAATGATTATTACTCCAGATGGAAAGACTCTTATTGTTGCAGAAACTTTTGCTCAACGCCTTACAGCATTTAATATCATGGAAGATGGTTCTCTTATAGAACGTAGAATATGGGCTAAACCTAGATCAACAGCTCCTGATGGAATATGTTTAGATGCTGAAGGTGCAATTTGGTCTCCTGCTCCCGGACGCCATAAAGTTGTACGAGTTCTAGAAGGTGGTAAAATTATTGATGAAGTTAAAGTTGAAACAGATGCTTATGCTTGTATGCTTGGTGGCCCTAACCGTGATATCCTTTTTATAGCAACCTCAACAGCTGAAAGAGTGAATGGACGGATTGAATATGTAAAAGTTAATATTCCGGGAGCTGGACTTCCTTAATCTTTGCTCTATGTAAAAATCTTTTATCAAAACTAAGAAATAAATAAAAAAAAAATGTCATTTAATAGAAAAGAAATCGGACCATATGATTACATTGAGCATTTTAAGAGAAATACGGGATTATTGGTATCGATGGATAAAAATGGAAAATCTAATGTTATGGCATTAGATTGGAAAAAAAT
>JBHLKB010000225.1:0-4754 GCA_048887205.1 Candidatus Hodarchaeota archaeon | reverse complement strand
CTAAGAAAATTACTAAAACTTCACTTGTATTATGACCAGTTATGAGGATAGTTATAAGATCAACCGTAGTACCTAACCATGTAGTATATAGAAGGATCGTATAAATGCCCCAATAAATCATAAGTTTAACTTGAGATTTTTTTCCTTGGTAAATCAAGATTACCCCCCAAATCCAGCCCCATATAAAAAGAAGCATTCTGAGAATGCCTATCGTCAAACTCTCAGCTGATAAAAATAACATATTGAATTTCACCTTAGTATATATAAATTATTACTATTCGCCTAATTAAGAAGTATTTTTAATATATTACTTTCTTAAATTAATTCTAGTTATACAATATTGTATATAAAATTTATCTCAAAGATTAGCTTGAAAAAAAGTATAACTAGAGATTAGTTGATTCTTTTCTTTCCTTCTCGTGCTGGATGTAGAATACTATAAAAGAAATTAAAATCGAACTTCACATCTGTCAGAATCACAAAACTTTTCGCCAATTGCTCTATCTTTTGTTCCGTTAAGGTTAAATAATTGAAGTGTAGAAACAATTTTTTCATATTGTTCTTGAGTAATTTCTTCATAAGGCGCTTGCTTATACCCGTGTTCTTTTATTGGTAAGAAACTTACACTCTTTAATTTGTCTTCATAGCATTCAAGAACATGCTTGATTTGATCTGCTTCTTCATCTTTAAATGTTATTGTTATTGAGACTTGATTATCTGACCAGTATTTTTGATACGCTGCTGCATTTTCCGCTTGTTCCCATATTGATACTTCATTTTTTGATCGATCAAAATATTTTTCATGAATGGGAAATTCTGCTATAACTGTATTAGGTGAATACAAATCATCTTCAATCTTATAACCAGCTTTTCTAATAGGTTCAATAAGATCAGAGTTTTTAGAAATACGAATTCTTCTAATATAATATTCTGAATGAGGGTAATGAATTCCTGGTGGAACACCAGGGAGTAAACTCACCGTACCACTTGGTTTAACTGTTGTTATCTTTATTGAGCGTGGAATGCAAAGCCACCCCGAATATTGTTCATCTAATTCTTGTAAATAATTATAAGCTCTGCTACACCATTCTAATATAGTCCTTCTTCCATGTTTTACAAATGCTTCAATTATTCCTGTTTGGGAAATACCCATTCGTCTATTTTTTAACATCACAGCATTAGTTTCTTGCCAATGAGTATTCACTAAGGTAACCGATTTTGAATATAAATAAGCGTATTTTAATGTATCTTGAAATTCATCATATGATTCATGTCTGGAAGGAAACGTCTCTACAAGGCAGCAAAGCTCAAATGATTCAAGGGACTGTTCTCCACATGGATTAACGCCCGCTACTTTCTTATCTTTAAAATCTGGTGCATCTCCCATTCTTGAATAGGCTTTAGCATTTTCTAGCCAAAACACTCCAGGTTCTCCATTTACAGCAATTTGGTTGGCTATAAATGAATAATCTAAACCTTTAACGGCAAACACAGAATTATTACTTGCCCATCTATGGGAATATAATGATTCTTCATCCTGTTTACATGTTATAAAATCTAAATCCGTTGGATCTCCAAGAGCAATCTCAGCGCTATTATGAACCAATATCCCATCACCAGCTATTAATTCATGAACGTTAGCAATAGAAATATCATAAGTATTAAATTCTTCAGAATTATTATTTTTAACTTCAAAAACTTCAATAGGTATCAAGTTATTTATTTGGCCTCCGCATTTCAAATATGTTGCTACAGTCATCTGTTTTTGTTTAGGTGTCCATTTTCTTCCATAATTAAAATTATTTTCTAATATCCATTCTGATGGAAAACCAAAATCATACTGACTTCTGGTTGTTTTTCTTGTAAATGAATATTTTAGGCAATATTTTTTTATCAAATCTATAAATCTGCTAATAGATAATTCTCCTACCAGATTTACATGATAAATATCTTCCCAATTTTCTTTATTTGAACGATCAATTTTTTTTATTTTAGTAGGAATTCCCAATGATGCGTATAATGCTTTAACTTGATGAGCAAATTCAGGATAAATAGTTACAACTAAATGAAGAGGACGGGTTAAAGAACTACCATCAGCATCAAATAGACCACCTAAATAAGCTGCTCTAATTTCAGGTTTGCCCTGCAGAATATAATCTGGGATTTTTATTGATTTTTTTGCCTGTTTGAAGTGATCAAAATACCATGCTAGTTGTTTTGATATACAACGTAATTTAACACATTTCTCCTCTGATTCTGAAGAATAAATATTTACTCCAAACCTTAATAATTGTTCTCTACATTTTTCAACTATTAATGTATGATTTTCATCTATAGCAACGTTAATTTCAGCATTAAGTCCATTTTTTTCAAAATTAGGAATAACACATCCATCTCCATGAAAGTAACCTAAAAACCATGCCATATTTTCATCCAATGGAGGTATTATAATATCCTTACAAGTTGTTGAATGATCAGGTTTATCATACGACCATTCTGGAAGTTTAGTTTCCTTTCCTTCAGAAATATGTAGAGGAAATACTAATCTATCACCACTTTTCAAATCTTTAGCTTTTTTCCAGGAATATTGTCCAATATTTGTCATAACAGCGATTTGATGATTTTTTGTACAAAAAAATTCCCCAATTTGAGATTTGATTTTCACAAGTTTTTGCTTACCTTGATTAATAACCTCTAATATTGGAAAATATCCTTTTGTTGTTTCAATTAGCATTCCCAAATTTAATTTCTCTATAGGGATTAATCCTTCTTTTGTGTGAATCAATGTTCCTTCAGGAAGACATCGTCTAACATTTCCCGCAACCACACATTTCCCAATATGATTCATTATATCAACAATATCAACAGAAGTAATTTTTTGACCTATTCTTAATTGTAGGATCTTTTGAATTTCTTCTAACATCTCTTTTAAAGGTCCTGGACCGCTAGCAACCCCCCCAAATCCTCGTATAGGTTCACCAGCAGGTCTGATTAAGCTAAAATCATATATAGGTACTTGCTTTCCCAAAAAGTAAGCTTCTAAAATTAACCTTAAAGATTCTACCCAACCTTCTCTGCTATCAGGGATTTGAAATTTAAAATTGCCTTCTTTAGGTTTCTTAATTGTAATTTTACCTGCCCCTTTAGTATCAAAGCCTACTCCTACACCAAGCATCAAAGCATCCATTACAAACTCAAACGCTTTCGAATGTTTTAAAGCAATATCCTCAGTAGATGCAAAACCACAATTATTAAGAGACATCGAACCATGACGAGCAATGAATTCTGTGCCCATCATCCATAGACCTCGCCCTGGTGGTAAAAATTTGAAATTCCATATCTTTTCAAACATTTTTCGTGCTGATTTTTGAGCTTTTGAGTCAGACCAAGGTAAACTTAATTTTAAACAGTGTTCTTTTTGAACGGAGTAACAACCTTCCACAACTCGTCTTATAGTTTCCCAGAATTCCTCTTTTCTGTTTTCCTCTTCAATTATTCTAGCATATGTTCTTTTATACGTAATATATCCCAGTGGCCCCCAATCTGGTTGCTTTCCTTTATATTTACTAATAAATTCTTCATCAAGTTTGAATCCAACACTCTCCAAATTAATAGCTCTTGCAAATAGATTTCTGTATTTATTCATACCTCTTTGAGTTAATTCAACACATACTAATTCTCTAATATAATTAGTTGTTATCTCATCCATTCCAAGACCTATTATTTTTCGAATGACATCTTCCGCTACTTTCTCGGATATATGCATGTCAAGGCCCGTTTCTTTGTTCAATACTTTTGCAATATTATTTTCATCGAACTTTTTCTTTTCCCCTTTTGAATTGATTACATATTTAGGATATAAATCAATTAACGAAAACGAGTTGTTGGACATTTTACTCATCAAAAATTGTGTGAACTATTATAATTGTAATTTTATCGGCTAAATTAATTATTAAATAATTTAAATTGCCTTAACCTAAGTATAATTTTATTTTTTCTTTGAATTTAAAATTATTGTTTTATTTATATTAAACGATTGATTAACCTCTTTAATTTTTGATTATTTACGGTTTGATAAATCTATGGAATATACACATATTTGTAGATATATTTTTATTGCTTTTGTTCTAAAAGATTCTTGAGAATATTTCGTCGAAATTGTGTCGGTATCATCGATAGTATAAAATGATCCGCAATATTTAAAGGAAAATTCAGATTTGAATTTTTAATTTTTAAAATACAAACTTTTTTAATCGATTTAAAATCCTAAGTAAATGTATATGACTATTATAGAAAATATGCTACTAATCATTGGTATCTCTGCTTTGTTTCTCTTTTTCTATCTCTTAGTGGCTTTTTTAGTTGGAACTGTCAAGAAAAATAATGGTTTAATGGATATATTTTATGGTCCAGGCTTTTTCGTGGTTGCGTTAACAAGCTTAATATCATATTTCATTTTGAATAATGCAGTAAATATTCGCCAAATTCTCATCACATTTTTAGTGTTTGTCTGGGCATTACGACTAGCATTGTATGTTTTCATTAGAAACAGAGGGAAACCAGAGGATTACCGATATCAAGCCATGAGAAGGAGATGGAAAACTAATATTATTCGGAAAAGTTTCATAAGGATTTATATGTTTCAGGGTTTTGTTATTTTTATGGTCGCTTTTCCCGTCTGGTTTGTCAATATTAGTATTAATCCTCTCTTAGTAAGCTTATTAGATTTCGCCGGAACTACATTATGGATTGGG
>JBHLKB010000224.1:0-4814 GCA_048887205.1 Candidatus Hodarchaeota archaeon | reverse complement strand
ATATTAAAACATGAGGATTTTAAGGCTTCTATTTTATCTAGAAATTTTATAACCCTTGCACTTTTTTATGAGAGCGTGGAGGGCAGCGTACATAATTGATATCAGGATAACCAAGTGTAATAACTCCCCAACTTCTTCCCTTGACACCTGCTAATTTTGTTAATTTAGGATTAAGTTCAAATGCAATTTGGGTCCAACTATTATAGCATGTTCCCAAACCTATAGACTGAGCTGCTAATCGTCCGTATGTAATGATATTACCAATATTAAAATGCTCGAAAGTAGTTTTCCCACGTGAATATACAATTATTACATGTGGTGCATCATGGTAAATTGGATACTCATAAATCTCTTTCTTTTTTTTGAATGATTCGCTGAATTGTGATCTAGTTGATGGATTTTTGAGAAGCTCTTCCATAACTGCATCAGATAAAGATTTCAATTGCTCTCGATCTGATAAAATAACAAATTTCTCTACTCTTAAATTAGCTGCTGTAGGTGCACATTCCATTGCTCTGCAAACTTTACGTAATATATTGTCTGGAACTTTTTTGCTTTTATAATGCCTAATTGAACGAGTGGCTCTTAGAAAGTTATACATTTTTTCATAGGGGATATAATTTGACAAGTCTTCTATACCATCAAAAACATGAGGTTCATCTCCCATATTTTCATAAAGGATTGCGTCCTGAGGGCATACAGCAATACAGTGACCACATGATATGCAGGAACCACTTGGATCATGAAAAGTAATTTTACCTTGTTCTTCAAAATATCTTCGCGGACATTCCTTTACACATAATCCGCAATCTGTACATTTAGTATAATCAATTCCAATTATTGGCATCCCAATTTCCTCTATTTTTAAACTTTAATTTATTTGTGGAGAATTACTTTAAGAATTAAAAATCTAAAATAGACTAAAAACCTAACTTATTTCTCAGGAGCAATATCAATTCTCAGAATCTTTCGGGATTTGTTCCTTTACTATAGGTTCAATTTCTTCTTCCTCTTTTTTATATGGTTTCACGGGTTTTAATGGGTCAAATGCTGTATTACATACCCAGCATGCATTTTCCAAATTACTTAATATACCTGAACATTTTGTACAATAGAGCGCATCGCATTCTGGGCACAGATATATCGCTCTTAATAAGTTTCCTTTACAAACCAAACATATTTTCTGTTCTTTATGAAACATTACCTCTTCTTCCGTAATAGTTTGAGGTCTAGTAAATATTGCTAACACATCATGGTCCAATTCTTTACCCGTTTCTTGACGCTCTGAAATTATTTGAGAATTTATATTTTTGATAACAAGATAATAAAATATGGAGATATAGACTATGGATACTATAAATTCAATTACAAAAAAAGGACGTAATCCATAGATAATATCTATAGTTGTTATTATTATAAGCAAAGGAACAGTCAAAATAGCATAAAATCTCCAATACAGCAAAGGTCGGGAAACTACCCTAGGAGGGACAATTGTTGGGAATATAGTGAAAAGACAACCCAAAATTAAAAAAATTGGGCTTAAAATTAAAGGGTATACATTAAGCTCTTTATGACCTCTCTTAGCTAGATTTAATGAAATCATGAATAATACAAAACCAAAATATAAAAACGAAGATACAGCTTTAAATTCAAGACGAGACCAGGTTGTATAAAGGTATAATACTATAGGAACAATAAAAATTATTCCAAGGATTATAAAATAGTTATATACGATTCTCGCAAAATCTAGGGTAAAAGAAATAATTATCAATATTATCATAATTGAGAAATAAATTGTAAGAAAATACTTAGTACGCTTTACGATTATATCAAATGGTAATACGAATAGCATACCTCCAATCCCGATTGAGATATAACTTAATTTGCCAAATATTTCGTAGTTTGGTGTAACAATTTCGTAATCACCGATAAATATATTATTGCTAAAAGTTCCTGGAACTTGAAGAACTTGAAAGAAAGTAAATAATAGAGTAAATGCAAAACCGACGGGTAAACTTGCCAATCCATACATAATGATTTTTTCATTAAAAATTTCCCTCCTTCTCCCTTTATTTATTAAATAAACTCCGCACATAATAGCAATTGTTATTGCAATTCCCCAAAAAAGGCGTTCTAGGGGGTCCCAAATCATCACTGGCACCAAGATTTCATACACTACTCCAAATATTTACTCTAAACTATCCATAGAAATAATTGACTTTTAATATATAATTTAAAATTTGATAGACTTATATAAAAACCTTTATTGATTTGCCCGAGATGTTAATTGAAGTAAATTGGATTCAATCTATCCTATATCCAAAATAATATCAAATTTTTTTTATATTGGCGTGTTTTATCTAATGTTATGAATATTCTAAACTTTCTTATTGAAATTGAGCTTAAACTTAAGCAGTATAAGTTGCCATTTATTTTTTTGTTCTTATTCTGGTTTAGTGGTTTTATCATTTTTTTCATTATTGCTCCTGGTTACAGTTTATGGGAAATATTTTTGTTCTCGCTGACTATTCGTACTAATGTTCCCCCTACTATAACTGATTTTGCTAGTCTTTATGGTTTATTATGGCCAATTTTATTAGAAGTGATTGTGTTTGGGTTTATCATAGGAGAATTATTACAAAAATTTAATCCTGTTGTAACCAGTAGAATTCTTGCTCAACATAAACGGAATCACATAGTTATTATTGGTTATCAACATCTTTCTGAGAGAATAATAGAATATTGCATTGAAAATAAAGAACCCTTCTGTCTTATCGAGGATTGTGAAGAATTAGTTGAAGATCTAATCAATGCAGGTCAACCAGTAGTGATAGGTGATGCAACAGAGACATCTAGCCTTAAATTTGCAAATGTAAAACGAGCTAAAGAGGTTTTTATTAATATTGATGATGTCAGAATTGCAATAATTTGTACAGAAAAGATACGTAATATGAATCCAGAATGCCCAGTTTTTATACGGGCATTTGAAGATCACGTGCAAGAATATCTCAGGCAACCTCCATTAAATGCATTTTCATTTTCCACCTCGAAATGGGCGATGGAGCTCATCCGTGAATGGACTAAGGACAAAAAAGGTAATGCGATCGTAATTGGACGTGACAGTTTAACCCATCGAATTGCATACCATCTCTCTCAACAACCAGATCGCGAAGTTTATCTTTTTGATGATGAACATGATGGTATCGAGTTTGTTGTTAATGAACAATTACATATCATTAATGAACTTGCTTACTTTTTAAGTGATTTACGCACCCATGTGGATTTAGAAAAAGTTACTCAAATATTTATTTGTTGGAAACGCGAGTCAGAATTTGATGAATCTCTTTATCTTACATCTAAATTCAATTTACGCTATCCTAATATAGAGGTATTTGTACGGATTTTTGATGAAGAACTAAAAGAAATCGTAAAAAGATACAATGCAAAAACGTTTTCAACTTCAGAAAACGCGTTTAAAATGCTCCAAAAAGAAGTTACCCCAGATTCTGCAATTTTTCCTAAACGATAATAGTTTTAATACTTAAAATACTCTTCTTTTGTTCAATATTTTTTATCTTCCTTATTTTTATTTAAAAATTAATTTAGATATTTTTTTCTGTATAATACCTAGAAGAATTTATATATCTTGCATAATATCTAGTGATTAATCAAAAAAATAAATAATATCTAGATGAAAAAATGATCGATGATCTTAATAAAAACATCTTAGAGGAATACCAAAAAGATGCGAGTTTAGCTTATAAGACTTTAGCAAAGAAAATTGGCATACCAGCATCCACAGTATTTTCAAGAATCAAACAAATGAAAGAAGATGGTATTATAAGAGGTATCATTCCTTTGGTTTCTCCAACGGCAGTAGGTAAACCCACAACAGCTTTCATTAAGATAAGTCTTCATATGACTACAGATTGCTGTGATTTTTCTGATGAAATAGCTAAATTGGAGAATGTGATGGAGGTTCACGAAATTGCTGGTGAATGGGATATTTTTTTAAAAGTTAAAGCATCAGATAATCTTTCATTACATGATCTTACCAAGGAAATCAGTAAATTACCGGGTATTAATAATATGGAAACAATTATTACCTACAAGACAATTAAAGAAGATCCTAGAATTATTTTATAATTATAACAACACATTACAACACATTCTAGTTAAAAATATAAATTAAAAAGAATAAGAGTAATGATTATGTCCAATCAAAATAAAATTATAGAAGATTTTTATAAACGGGTAGAAATGAAGGGTTATAAAGGTAAAATTATTTCTGCGCAACATATTCCAGATTTACGTCAAGATATTCAAAAACATCATGAATCAAAAGCTCTTGATCCAGAATTTTATGAGGAATATAAACCTTATTTTGAATTTGAACCGGATGTTGATTTCCCTCAAATTAATTCTCTCTTTATGATTTCAACTCCAGTACCTCAGTTTGAAGCTATTTTTCACTATAATGATAAAGAGATCTCTTTACTAATTCCTCCCACATATTTATATGCTCTTAGAATAATTGACCAAATGAAGGAATTGGTGGAAGAAATTTTAGCACCAAAGGGATATAATATAGCATATGCGCTTCTTCCACAAAAGACATTAGCTGTGCGTAGTGGATTAGCAGAATATGGAAGAAATAATATCACTTATGTATCAGGAATAGGCAGTTTTCATCGCTTAACTACATTTTATTCAGATTTTCCATTTGAACAAGATAATTGGCAAGAATTACGAATGATGGATATATGCAAGGAATGTTCTGCTTGCGTTCGCAAATGTCCTACAGGGGCAATCTC
>JBHLKB010000223.1:0-4856 GCA_048887205.1 Candidatus Hodarchaeota archaeon | reverse complement strand
TTAAGACATTTTTTTGTCGCTAATATAGGATTACCTAAAGTTCTTAAATAAATACTCGCTCCAACTGAATCATCCGAGACCTTAAATAAAACTGCCTTCGTTGTGGTCGAACCCGCATCTATCCCAAGTATATATGAATCACCTTCAATTATCTTTCCTCGAGTATTTGTATTAACACGATAATCCATTAGAGATTCCGAGTTTTTGAGAGGTTCATGACTTTCAAACTTCTCAGTTGACTTCTTAAACCAATTTTCACGAGGTAGAATTTCTTCTTGAAACTCGGCAGCATGAAGAGAAGCTCCAAAAACTTCGAGGAATGGACTCTCTGGGAGAATTTTGATTTCTGAGTTGATAAGAAAATTTCGTAGGTTTTCAATAAAAATTTTGTTTAACGCGACTCCTCCTGATACTATAATTAAATTCATTTGCCACTGTGCTGACTCAATCATTTCGCTAACTTTTCTCGCTAAGTCGTGAATTAAAGTTTTTGCAATATCCTCTGGTTTACATTCCCCCTTATTAAGCTTATGAGTCGCATCGGATTTACAGTGAACAGAGCAACGTGTTGCTAGCGGAGTAAATTTCCCATGTAAACTAGCCTCTATACCTTCTTCAATGGTCATTCCCATCCTTTGAAGCTGTTGGACAATAAATTCACCAGTACCAGCGGCACATTTCGTAGTAGATATGATATTTTTGATGACTCCATCTTTCATAGGATAGACACTAAATGTTTCTCCACCTAGGGAAAGTAAAATATCTGGTTTTAAATCATAGTATGATAATGCTTTTTCAAGGCACTCAACTTCAGAATAATATGGTAGATTAAGAAAACGCTTAGCAGCATTACCAGTAATGATAATTCTTGAATTATGATTGGAATTATAACGTTCGAAAATTTCCTTTATTTTTTTTTCTGGATATCCTTCATGTCGTACAATTTCGCTGAAAAGTATACCATCTTCCGTTCTACGTACCCATTTTACAGAAACTGCACCAATTTCCAAACCTTCGAAATTCTGTGGTTTCTGCCTATGAACTTTCAGTATACCCTTATCTGCCATGAAATATCAATAATTTCGTTATTATTTTTGTAGTTTCAACAATTTTCTGTTTACTTAGATAGTCTTTTATTTAAATAATCACTAAAAAAAAAAATAGAATTTAAATGTTATACAACAAAAAATAAGATTATTGATATTATTCCATTAAGCTCATTAAATAATTGCTAAATTTCTAGTATTAGGTAAATGATTAATTTTTGCTCGTAAACTATATTTAGATAAAATTGAATATTAAAAAATTTATTAATTTTTATTAGAAAATATGAATGAACATTCATTCAATTAAAGAGATAGCGCATCTACTAGTTTCAATTTTAATAAAATTCCTTTATTATAGTTTCAAATTCTTATTATCTATATAAAGAAAAAAAAAATTATCATCAATTTACAAACTACCATTAAGCTTTTTTTAAAATAGAGCTTTCAATTACATTATGGAAATCATAAGTCGTGAATTAATTGATTTTAAAGACCGGAAATTTCCGGATAAAATATGCTTTAAACCTATAGGTATCATTCACACACCGTTTAAAACTCTTAAAGGTATTCCTATTCAATCAATGATGTCAGATGCTAAAGGAACTATAGAAATTTTTTCTGAATACATATCAGGTTTAAAAGATTTGTCAGGTTTTTCTCATATTTACTGTTTATATTTCTTTGACATGGTAAAATTACCCGTTTCACTCCAGTCAAAACCTTTTTTAGATGATGATGTAAAAGGAGTATTTGCTATAAGAACACCATTCCGGCCCAATCCTATAGGCCTTTCAATTTTTGAGGTTTTAGATATAAAAGAAAACAATATTAATGTAAAAAACGTTGATTTATTAGATAAAACTCCGATTCTGGATATAAAACCTTATATTCCACATTTTGATAATGTGAAAACAAACAAGATAGGCTGGCTGAAAGATAAGGTCAAGAAAAAAGTTAGTTAAAAAATCTCAATCTCAGATTATTTATGTTTGATTCCTTTGAATTATCTTTACTAAATTTTTTCGCTTCTTTCTACCTTTAGCTTTTTATCAGTTTCTTCGGACAATACAAGTTCTGTTTCTCCTCCTTTAAAAGGTTTTATAGGTTTCGAATCATCAATAGGAGCATAACATACCCAGCATGTGTTTTCTAAATCGCTTAAAGCTCTAGCGCAATTTTCACAATATAAAGTATCACAATTAGAACAAATATAAGCCAAATTAAATCCGCTTAGTTTTCCTTTGCAGACAAGACAAATTTTTTTTTCTTTAGAAACTGTTACTTCTTCTTCAGTTATTTGGCTTGGTCTTTTATATAATCTAAATAATTCACCTTCAACAGTAGTTTCTTTTTTAAATTTTTCTTTTTTTGGTTCAACTGATTCTTCTCTTAATCCAAAATACCATAACAAACTGCAACTTAAGACACTAATTTTAATATAAATCATAAAGAAAGTAGAAGGTTCTTCAAAATAAACTAAACCATCAATTATAAGACTTGGAATATACAAGAAAATGGCTATACAAAGAAGAAAGAATTTTTTCCGTACAACTCCTTTCGAGCGTAAACTTTTATAAAAATATCCAAATCCACAATATCCCATTGCCACTAGACCTACTATTAAAGCAAGAATGTAAACAGGGGAATTAACATTAATATTTACATCAATTAAATCATCTCCTAAATTTTCGGGATAGATAAATATAAAAGTGTCGTTAGGCTGAAACTCATTTCCACTTGCGATGATTCCTCCTAATATAATAAATATTTCTATTAAGATGACAAGAATTATATAAATATACAATAATAGGAGTTTTATTTTTCTTCTTCCAGTAATTAAAAGTTCAGAGTTAAAATAGATGAAAAATGCACCACCAATAAAAACTGGAGCCCAATTTAAAACACCCACTATACCATATGGATTTCTTATATTTTCATTTGTTAGTAAAATTGCTAAAAAATCTATAATAGATCCCGAATAAACAAGGAAACAAAAGATTAACATCATTCCTGCGTGAAAGAGAAGTTTAGCATTAGTTTTACGTGATTGATATATAAAAAATAAGCCTGATACAAACCCGGATAGAAAAATAATTAAAGAAAATAAACCATTAAACCATCCTATAGGAGTTAACAATTAAAAATTCCTCACTATAAATTAGTTAATATAATTATTTTCGTATTTATGATTTTAATATCTTTCTCAACACTTATACTAAGAATCTTTAAGATAAATTAAAATGTGAAAAAATGGTAAGTTTAAATATTAAATTGATAAGAAATATATCATAAAATTTAAATCCATATCATTCAGACTATTTCGTAAATAAAAAATACATATTCTTTTTGTTTAAAAAAAAATGGCATTTTCAGAAGAACTTTCCAAAGAAGAATGGACTGTAGAAAAACTAAAAAAAATGACTTTTGAAGAACTGCTTGAATTATATAAAAAATTACCTCCACCCCTATTTGAAGAAATGGATGGTGAATATGATGCTTACATGCTTGATACTGGAAGTGAATTAAATAATCAGTTTAGTGAATGGCTAATGTATAAAACTGCTATGGGTGTCTGGAAAGGAAAAGGATATACTCCCAAGACATCTTCAACAGGGGAAGGTTACAATAGATTTGTGATTGATGGTAAGGAGAGACGTCATTTACGATTTGGTACAGATATGAATGTTTCATTTTTTGATAGTAAACCGATATTGAGAATGAGATATAAAGCTTTTAAGAATCTTTTTGCAATAACCGATGTGATTGATGAAGTTCGTAAGCTTGATGAGAGTATATATCTTTGTTTTAGTTCAAGAATAGATGAAAATGGAGAGCGAGGTCAACCTGGCCCATTTTGTTTGACAGGTCCGATAGGAAAATATAACCATAATACGGAATTCCATTTTGGGGATGAAGAGAGTAAACCTGCTATAATTCCGTTTAATCCAAAAAACAGATTTAAACCTAAGAAGTAAAATATTTTTAATTTTTCTATTATCTATTCTCTATATTCAGCAATGTCTTTACGAAATACTTGAATCTGATAATAAATTAGATTTTTATTGTTTCTTTCTTTTTTGAATCCAATGCTAATTTCTTCTTTTTCCTCCGAACCATTTCGACAAATGACTCTACTCTCGTTAAAAGCCCAGCTTCTCCACTATGCTCATCCATAATTATTTCTAGGAAAGGTAATTCCACAACCTTCATATCTCGCATAATTAACTCAGAAATAAGGCTATCTGGACCACAAGCAAAACTTATAAGAAAAATAACACCATCTATTTCGCCACGACCCTTAGTTAAAAAATATCTAATAGATTGCATTATTTCCTCTTCATGACGCCAATAATTACGTAAACGTTTACTTATTATTACTGGTTCTTTAAATAGCGATTCAGGTAAATTTTCGATAGTTATAACCTCGACACCCTGATCCCTCAGTTTTTTCTGAAAATCCAAATTAATAAATGTATCAAAAATGTTATAAGCATGGCCTAAAAGCAAGAATTTAATATCGCCTTTATATTTTCTTTTAGGTAGGGTAAATGGACGGTTTCTTTCTACTAAACGCAATGCATGATTTACAGGTGCTCCCTCCCTTAAGAAATTATGATATTCATCGAAATAGTTCTGAGCTTCTCTATAAGCGCTTAATGCTTGATTTTGTGTTTTTCCTAATTCCTTTCCGAGCTCAATTACGGCAGTTGCTATTGGAAATTCTTTCACATTAACTTCAAAATTTAATATTTTTGGAACATCTGGCAAAATCTTAATAACATCGGGCAACGATAAAAACTTAGGACAGAA
>JBHLKB010000222.1:0-4896 GCA_048887205.1 Candidatus Hodarchaeota archaeon | reverse complement strand
ATCATATGCATACAATTGATAAAGATGCTATCAAAAGCAAAAAAAATATGGAAATTTCTGAACAACATTTAGAGACCGCTCAAGAGGAGCTACCAATTAATTCTTATGGTAATAGCGATTTGCTGATGAAAGATACGTTTGAGCGCAAAAAATGTCCAAGTTGTGGAAATGAGGGACTCATTCACGAAATGGATGATAAAAGCGTGATTCTTATGGATTATCCTAAAATCTATGGAAAAAAGAACTGTTGTGCAGAATGCGGATATGAATGGAGAACTCATTAAATTTAGGCACTTTTTCTCAAGATTAATTAAAAATAGTTTTAAATAGTTTATAATTTAAAATAATGATTAAGCTATCTTAGAATTTTAAATCAATATAGATTTTGATGAATATGGAAGATTATGCCATTATATACAATCCTATTGCTGGTACGGCAATAAAAGCCAAAGAGGATATTGAATATGCATGTAAGTGTCTAGACAATTTAAATGTTTCATATAAGTTGTTTAAAAGTGAATATGCAGGTCATACTTTAGAATTAGCTAATCAACTTGCTAAAGATGGATATAGAGTAATAGGAGCTGGTGGAGATGGTACATGTAATGAAGTATTACATGGAGTTATAATATCTAACTCGAACGCTTTATGTGGATTCATTCCTATGGGTTCTGGGAATGACATTCCTGCTGTTATTGGTGTAGTCCCAGATATTAAAAGAGCATGTGAAATAATTGCGGAAGGAAATTCTGGTAAATCTGATATAGGATTTGCTAAAACTGATGAGGGTGTTGAGCGTTACTTTTTAGGTATAGGAAGTCAAGGTTTCGATAGTGAAGTGGCAAGAAGGGTTAACGAAGAAGAAGTGAAAAATTATAATATGATGGTCTTTAAAACAGTGATCTCGTGGAAAAATAAACAAATAATCGTAAAGATGGATAATGATACTTATGAAGACTATGCAAACTTGGTAGCAGTAGGAAATGGTGGATCCTACGGAGGTGGAATGTACATTTGTCAAGGAGCGCGAACAAATGATGGTTTATTTGATATAAGTATAGCAAAAATTGGAAAATTAAAGCTAATATTACAGTTTAAGAGAATGTATTCAGCCTCATTATTGCCTCACCCGAATGTGAAGGAATATCGAAGTAAAAAAGTTAGAATAGAAATGAAAAATCCTAAAGATGATCCATATTTATGTCAAGTTGATGGTGAAATTCTTGGTCTTTTACCGATAACGTATGAAACGATTAAAGATGGTTATGAATTTATTCGTCCTGAAATAGACGAAGTAGCAGAAGCTTTTAAAAAGAAATATGGAAGATATTTTTATGAATACTCCCACTAATTTTTTTAATTTTAAATTCTAATAAAATTTGATAATTTCCTATGCCAGAATGGGATGAGATTTTCTCTGAAGAAGGTAGGGTTTTCACAGAACCTCATCCTGATATAGAGAGAATAACAAATTTGTTTAAAAAGAGAGGATTTAAACGAGTTTTAGATCTTGGATGTGGAACAGGTCGTCACCTTATATATCTATCTAAGAAAGGATTTGAAGTTTACGGTTTGGATGCCTCACCTAAAGCTTTAGAGATTGCGAAAAAATGGCTAAGTGAAGAAAATGAAAAAGCACAATTACAATTACATAGAATGGAACAGGAATTTCCTTATGATAATGACTTTTTTGATGCTATCATCTCAATTCAAGTAATCCATCATAATCTAATGAAGGATATAATTTATACAGTTAATGAAATTGAGAGAATCTTAAAACCTAAAGGTATAATATATATTACATTTCCAAGATTAGGTGGCGGATCAAAAATAGAAAACTGGAAATTAAAAGAAATCGAGAAGGGCACATATATTCCAGAAGCGGGTCGAGAAAGAGGGCTTCCTCATCACTTCTTTAATTTAGAAGAAATTAATGAGGTATTTAGTTCATTCAATTTATTAGAAATCTATGATGATAGAACGAACCATCGAGCAATAATAGGAGTTAAGAAATAGTTAGAAATTAAATGTGGTACTTTCACTCTTTAAGATTAATACTTTCTTTCGAAACTCTTTTTACGAGAATCAACACAACTATAATTATGCTTACAAAAGCAATAATAATTACAATAATTATTAATACCTCAGTTTCTATAACATTTCTATCCTCATTCCAAGGATAATTTCCCTGATATGTATTAGAGGGATCTTCAAAATAATTATTATAGATAAATTGTTCTATAGTTTTACCTGTAATCTCCAGACTGATATTTGAAATGTGGGAAATATCGTCTTGAGTAGTGTGATGATAGGGCCAACCAGGACTATTCCAGAAATTAATAATTAAATCCGCTGAGGGGATACCAAAATTTAAAAATGCTCTATGATCATCGACTATTGAAGCACTATTAGGATTTAATGGAAATTGAGAACTATACCCTAATTGTCTGCCAATAGCAAACAATTCATCTAATAATGATGAGGTAGAGTATTGTTCATTGATAAATTGTAAATTCTCGCTTCCTACCATATCTAGTAAAATCATACAATCAAAATTCTCTTGCGTGGAATTATAGAAATTAATAATATCGGAAACAAAATTTTGAGAACCTTCACACCAATCCCATCCATCTATTCCATAAGCATTGTCTCTCCCTTGATCTTCAGCATCAAAAAATAAGAACCATATTTGGCATGATAAATTAATTCTTTGGGCATAAAGCACTCGAGCGAGTTCGATAAGAACAGCACTTCCACTTGCTCCGTCGTTCGCACCTGGAACTGGATTATTTCTATTTGCTATAATAGGATCTTTTGTTGCTTTCGCACGGGAATCATAATGAGCTCCAAAAATGACTATATTATTATAGTTTTCATTCAATTTAAAAAGGACATTTTGACACTCAGTTAAATAGGAAGTAAAATTATGAAATATGTAGTTAAAATTGCTGTCAATTTCTTTAAATTTAGTAATAAAATAATTAGCACAATTAACACGTTCTTGTGTTCCCGGAATACGAAAGCCAATATCTAGCTGATCTTGAACATAGATATAAGCATTATCTCCATCAAATTCTAATTCAAAATCATAATTTTGAATACTTAGATTATTTGAAGGAAAAAATACGAAATAAATTGAAAGAATTGCTATAAAGGCAAAAACTACAATAATAAGGACACTATATCTTTTATTTATCATTAATCACCGGAAAATAATGAGTGTGAATGGTAATTAGTTAACTTTATCATTATCCTTTTTTTATAAGAAAGTTGATAAAAATTTGTTATATATACATTAATCTTTATTTATAATAAGGAATTTTTGTCTATTAGCTTGATTATTTAATTTGTAAAACCTCTAAAAAGACATAAAGAGGAGGAAAAAAATTGGGAAACCGATTGAAGGACAAAGTAGCTATAATTGTTGGAGCAGGGCAACAACCAGGAGATACTATTGGAAACGGAAGAGCGATATCAATTCTTTTTGCTCGTGAGGGAGCCAAAGTAATGCTTGTTGATAAGAACCTGGATTCTGCCCTGGAAACTAAATCCATCATTGATGAGGAGGGTGGAGAATCTTTTGTTTTTGAAGCAGATATTGCAAAGGAGGATAATTGTAAAAGATTAACTGATAAATGTGTTGAGGTTTATGGACGGATTGATATTCTTGTCAATAATGTTGGAATTGGTGAGGAAGACAGAAGTTTAGTAAATCTAAGTGAAGAGATATGGGATAATATTTTTAATGTCAATCTAAAGGGAATGTTTTTCACGTGTAAGTATATATTACCTGTTATGGAAAAACAAGGAAGTGGTTCTATAATAAATATCTCTTCTGCAGCAGCTGTGTGCGCAGTACGATATGTAGCTTACAAAATTTCAAAATCGGGGGTGAATTCCTTAACTCACCAACTAGCTATGAAATATGCCAAAAAAGGTATTCGCGTGAATGCAATCATGCCAGGCTTAATAAACACCCCTATGGCTATTGAAGGGATATCAAGAGCCACGGGAAGGTCTAAGGAGGATATTATAAAAATTAGGAATAGTTTGGTTCCTCTAAAAGGGGGAATGGGTGATGCTTGGGATACTGCTTATGCCGCACTTTTCTTGGGATCAGATGAGGCAAAATTTATTACTTCAGTAATACTCCCCGTTGATGGAGGCCAGATCTCAAAGATAGGATGATTTTCAACAGATATGTAAACTAAGATAGAAGAAAGAAAAAAAGAAAAAGATAAATTTTAAGTTCATACGGGCTCGAAGCCTAAATCTACTCTTGTTTCGCCTCTGATTTCTGTTTCAATAAATGTTGCCTTTACAGGTATTCCAATATTAATTGTTTCAGGCTTACTCTCGTCTACACCTATTAATTGTCCGCTTACCATAGGGCCTTCATCTAACTTTATCACTGAAAAGCAATAAGGCTTATTTCTATCATATCCTTTTTCTACAAAAAAAGGTGTTCCTACAGTAATGCTAGTAAAAGCGGCAAGTTTGCCGTTCCCAGACATTTCTACCCATTCCATATTTGCAGTATTGCATTTAGTGCATAGTTTTCGAACTGGAACATACATAGCGCCACAATCTTTACATTTTGATCCCATTAATTTCTTTTCAGCTATGAAATCTATATAACTTTTTATAGTAAAATCTCTCTCACTTTCAGACATTTTTTTATCACCTTTATTTTTCAAATATTGTTACAACGCATGTAGCTCCTGAACCACCTAGGTTATGTATTAACATAAGTTCTACATCAAATTTCACTTGTCTATTTCTTTCGGCAATGCCCCTCATTTGTTTAAAGGCTTCAACACAAAATGCAGCTCCAGTTGCACCTACAGGATGTCCCTTACTTTTTAATCCTCCACTTGTATTAATTGGCAATGACCC
>JBHLKB010000221.1:0-4931 GCA_048887205.1 Candidatus Hodarchaeota archaeon | reverse complement strand
CCTTTTATTATCAATTCAGCAAAATTTGCATCGATAGCTAAATTAGTACCTTTCATAAAGTGTCTAAGAGCATCTTCAAAATTATTTTCTTTCTTTTGGATGATTCCTAAGTTAAAATAAGAAGTGATTATACCTTTATTATCTTTAATTTCTTTAAACGCTTTTAGAGTTTTCTTATATAATTCAAAAACAACATCCCATTTTTCAATAGTTTCATGAATGTAGATTAAATTTCCTAAACAATCAAGTAAATTATAAATATCATTATTATCAGAACATAATGCACTACAATCTAAAAAGATATCACACGCCTCATCCCACTGATTTAACTTAATATAACTATTTCCTATTCCTTTTAAGCATGTAATTTGTTCTTGGATTTGATGCAATTCATTGTAGATATCGTATCCTTTTTCATAGAATTCTATAGATTTCTCATATTCGCATTTTTTAAAATTTAAGGTGCCAAGTACTCCAAAAACAGCAGCTTGTCCTAATCTATCTTTTTGTTTTTTAAAGTGTTTTAAGCAAATTAAATAATTTTCTTCTGATTCATTGAATTGCTCTAATTGTAGTTGAATTAAAGCAATATCACTTAATTCTTGAATATAATTAGAATCTTTCCCAATTTGTTCTAATTCTTTTAGGATTTCCCTTTTTTTCTTTAATAGATTCTGTAATTCCTCTTTTTTAAACTCTTTTTCATTCTCTATCATAAAAATTTTATACAAAAAATAAATAATCTCTTTATTTAATCTGATTTTAATAATTCTTCTAATATCATTGCAGAATCTTTTACATATTGAAAGCACTTTTTTTCAAAAAAATCATTTTGATCGTAATATTCTTTTCCTTCAGGTGTATTAATATCACAACCTAACAATTCTTTACAGATTATCGAACTATGAAGTTCTTGAAATCGATTTGAAAATTCTCTAATTACCTGATATGTACTTTCTCTTGCTTGTGTATCACCATCTTCCCCCATACCATATTTCAAGCCGATAACCATAAATGCCCCAGATATAGCACCACATGTATTTTGCATCCGCCCCATTCCACCACCAAACCCTGTAGCTATTCTTAGCGCTATGTCTCTATCCAGTCCATATTTAGTAGCATAAGAACTGAATATCGATTGGGAACAATTAAAATCTCCCCTAAAAGAAGAAATTGCTTTTTCAATTCCAGACATTCCATATAACTCCTTTTTTATACTAATTTTACAATTTAAAGGTATAAGAAATATAACATTTCTTATCTATTATATATTTAGAGATAAAATAAGTAAAAAATTAGTCAATAGAGGTAATTAATTTGAAAGTTAAGGCAAGATTATTCGATAAACTCGATGATAATAAAGTTAAATGCCATGTATGTGCAAATGAATGTACGATCCTTCCAAATAAGGTGGGAATATGCAGAACAAGAAAAAATTTTGATGGAGAACTATTCACGCTTATATATGGATCACTTATATCTCCCGGAAGTTTAGATCCAATAGAAAAGAAACCTCTGTATAATTTTTGGCCAGGCGCTACAGCATATTCTATTGCATCAATTGGGTGTTCATTTAAGTGCCAGAATTGCCAGAATTGGAATATATCTCAAGCAAATCCGACAGATAATGGAAAAAATGGATTTTATGACCTTAAAGGTTATGAAGGTCGAGGGATGTCCTTAACTGAAATGACACCTGAACAATTAGTTAAAAAAGTTATTAAAAGTGGAGCAAAGACTCTTGCTTATACGTATAATGAACCATTAATTTGGCATGAATGGATTATCGATACAACAAAACTACTTAAAAAAGAAGATATTAAGACTATTCTAGTAACAAATGGATATTCAACTCCAGAAGCCACAAAAGAGTTAATTGAAGTTGGAATTGATGCTGCGAATATAGATGTTAAGGCAATGTCAGACGAATTTTATAAAAAGATATGCAGAGTCCAATCTGTTCAACCGGTTTTAGATACTGCTAAACGATTTAAATCTAATGGAATTCATGTAGAAATAACCAATTTAATCATACCAGATCTGAACGATAGTAAAGAAGAGATTAAAAAATTGTGTAAATGGATTGTAGAAAATTTAGGGAAAAATACTCCCACTCATTTCTCTGCTTATCATCCTGATTTCAAAATGCCTTCAATGAAGCGTACTCCCTATAATACCTTGGATATGGCTTATAACATCGCTAAAGAAACAGGATTATATTTCCCTTATGTAGGAAATATAAGTCATGAGAAGGGAGGTAATACATATTGCCCAAACTGTAATCATTTACTAATGGGGAGGAGAGGGTATAGTTTTAAGAAAATTGATGTAACAGATGATAAAAAATGCCCTAATTGTGGATATAATTATAGTATAGATATAATAGGAGAAATTAATAAAAAACCCTCCTATAGATTCAGCTTTTTTTAGCAAAATGTCTTATGATTCTTAGAAAGAAAGAAAATAAAATTAATTAAGATTTAAAATAGATACCCAATTGATATTCCTAATACCAAAACTAAAAATCCCTGAAGAAAGCAAAATCCAGTTACTATGAAGGCTATTGGAGGCCATGATATAAACTTTGAAATTTTCATTAAAACGCCAATATAAAATTTAGCTGTTAGAGCAACAATCGCAAAAATGACTATAAATAAAATAACAAAAAATACCGTGGGATTCATAAATATGCCGATAACTTCATAAGCTACTGCAGGTAATGCCATTACTATAATGGCTACTACAATACTTGCTAACAAAAGTCCTATAACACTAGCGATTGGTAAATCGTTCATAGGCTTTAAAAAAGTAAGAATTCCTAGAATGATTAGTAATGCAGATGTAAAAATACTCACTTCACCACTTATAAAAGCTGCACTTGGAGGTATATTATACAACAATCCACCAACACCGCTTATTAGGCAAAAGATGCCAACCACAAAACCCAAATAAGTTATAATCTTAAGAAATTTTGTTATATCAAAATCCCAATCTTCTATTTTCCTCTTTTTTACAGATCCCCTTCTTTTTGCTTCATATATGCCATAAACTAACCAAATTACTCCCAGAATCAAAAGGAAGAAGCCAGCTATGCCTGCTAATGGTATTAGAAATACTTCCTTAAATTGAAAAATCAATTAATTTCACTCCTAAATTTAAATTTAGATTTGTTATTATATTGTAAAAACAAACTTAAAAATATATTTCAAAGGGAGTCCAATAATTCAAAATTAGAATTTGAAAGGATTAAGTTATGAAAGAAACAATTTTTTTGATGTAATCCATATAAAACTCAATTTCTTGATTTTTTTTGTTTTCATCCCATGCATATTCTTTTGCCATGATTTCTGCAACTCTATTAGCTGCCTTAAAAGATTCTTTGTGATCTATCCATAAAGACATTTCAGTGCGTCTACAAAACATATCTAACAAATGAGGAGTAGGTTCATATTTCAAGCAGTAAAGAATTTCGGCTTTAATAAAATTATTTTCTTCATCTATTTTCTCTTTCAGAGTTGCATCTTGTTTAATCATTTCAAGGATTTTAACAGCACCTTTACCATATTGTTGATATAAATAGTCAATAATATCATTATCTAGCTTTAGCTCCGATTTTTTAAATTCATCCAAAAATATTTCTTTTTCCAAGCTTATGATATATATTTGTTTCGAAAAATTTTCTTCTCTCTTAATATTAGGAAAAATTTCTTTTTCTTCAACTTTTTTTAATAAATCTTCGGCCATACTTCGAAAAGCAGTTAATTTCCCTCCAGTTATTGTCAAGAGACCATCATCAGAGAAAAAGATAACATGTTTTCGGGATACTTCACTTTCAGATTTTCCTTTTTGCATTACTAATGGTCTGATTCCAGCATAAGTTGAAAGGATATTATCATAATTTAGCTCAGCGTTAGGGAAATAATATTTTACAGATTCGAGTAAATAGTCGGCATCTTCTTTCTGACAGTATGGATTTGCTAAATCTCCATTATAATCGGTATCTGTAGTTCCTATTATTGTAAAATTCTTATCACGTGGCAATACAAAAAAAGCTCTATCATCAGATTTGGCTCGAATTATAGTAGCCATATTATTTTTTATATGTTTCCTTCTAAATTGTAAGTGAACTCCTTTTGTTGGGCGAATAAGTGGCATTGGAATGTCTTTAGGATAGCTTTCTAATAACTCATCGGTCCAAATCCCTGTAGCATTTACCACTAGAGTACTCCTTATTTCAAAATCCGTATCATTTTCTAAATCCTTGCATTTGACTCCTATAATTTTTCCATTATCTTTTAGATAGCCAATAATTTTACAATAATTAATTATATCTGCACCTCTGATTACTGCTTCCTTCAGTGTTTCAATAGTTAACCGCGCATCGTCAACATTAGTATCATAATAAACTGCTCCTCCTAAATTTCCTTCTCTGATGTATTCAGGTTCTAATTCAAACACTTCTTCAGGTTCATACCATTTGTATTCTTTATAATTTTTGAATTCTGTATCTTTATTTCCCAAGAAATCATAAATTTTAGTTGCACTAATTATAGTACGTTTATTATATTTTCCATCTTTCAAATGTACAAAAAGAAACGGAATGGGTCTTACTAAATGCGGAAGATGCGCTAATAGCCAATTTCTTTCAGTAGTAGATTCGTGTACTAAGTCAAAATCTCCAATCGTAAGATATCTTATCCCACCATGAGCTAACTTTGAACTCCTTGATGATGTTCCAGCCGCAAAATCCTGCATATCAACACATGCAACCTTAAGCCCCCTCATCGACGCTTCTCTCGCTACACCGGCTCCAGTAATACCAGCCCCTATAATCAAAATGTCATAATTGGTATTTTGTAATTTCTGAAGGATTTTATCCCTATTCTTATAATTCCAAGATTGATCAAATAATTTTTTTTCTAAATCATTCA
>JBHLKB010000220.1:0-4982 GCA_048887205.1 Candidatus Hodarchaeota archaeon | reverse complement strand
TGATATTGAAGATTATTGGGATTATGGATTTGTTCAAGTTTCAGAAGATGGAGGAGAAACATGGACTTCTCTTGAAAACATGTATACTACGTATCTTCATGAATCTCTTGCAATGGGTACTATAGTAGCCAACCTACCTGGGTTGACTGGATGGAGTGGAGATTGGATAACAATGAGTTTTGACATTTCAGCATATCACGGACAAGAAATAATGATTGCTTTTCGATATATGACTGATTCATATGAAAACTACCCAGGTTGGTGGATTAAAAATGTAGTAATTGAACAAAATGATGATATTATAGATACAATTGATGATTTCTTTACTGCCCATCCTAAGTGTAATTTCATGGTAACTCTACTTAGAGTAGATTATTGGAAGAATAAACCTTACTATACCTACATTGATGATATTGTACTTGACTCTGAACAAGTTGGTGAGATTAACCTGTTCCCATTTACATTCAAATACCCCAGATTTTTTTCCTCCAAAAAATCTGACGTTTTGATGATTGTCTCACCTCAAAGAGGACCTGCCGATTATTCCTTTTCTGTCTATAAGACACACAAATGGATGCCTTGGATGCCTTGGTAGAAGAATAATAAAAGTCTTTTTATCATAACTAACTATTTTTTTTTTATATTTTGATATTTAATGATATCGATAACTACTTAGGAGTTTAAATTCAGTTTAATGATTTTTACTCATAGTATCAAAAGATTTTTTTAACTTTTATTATAGTATTCATAATATGAGTGATTGGAAAAAGAAATTTAATGCTAATCCATTTTCCAAGCTTTTATCTACAGAGAATAAAGCTTTACTTTTATTTATTAAACGAGATCTTTTGGATAAGAGAATTGGATCTGTAGAAGATCTATGGGAATTAGATCCAGTAAAAAAAATAACTAATAAGCAACTAGAAAATGGGTCATGGAAGTATTCAAGACATAAAGAAGATATTCGCACTCAAGAAAATTATAATCAATTAGAAACATACAGGCAAATAGGTTTCCTTATTGAAAAGTATGGTTTTAATAGACAACATCAGGCTATTCAAAACGCAGCTGAATACTTATTTTCATTTCAAACTGAAGAGGGGGATTTTAGAGGGATTTATGGTATTCAGTACTCACCCAATTATACTGCTGGAATAATGGAACTTTTAATTAAGGCGGGATATGAGGTGGATCCACGAATAGAAAAAGGATTTAAATGGTTATTTTCAGTAAGACAATATGATGGGGGATGGGCAGTCCCAATAAGAACTAATAATGCAAAATGGTTAGATGTAATGAATGATCCTAAACCTTTAGAACCAAACAGAGCAAAACCTTTCTCTCACATGATAACTGGTGTCGTGTTAAGAGCATTTGCTGCACACCCTAAGTATCGAAATTTGGAAGAAGCGAAATTGGCAGGAGAACTTTTAGCTTCAAGATTCTTTAAACCTGATAAATACCCTGATCGTAAGTCGGTGGATTATTGGTTCAGAGTATCATTCCCTTTTTGGTTTACAGATATAATATCTTCACTTGACACACTCTCGAATTTAGGTTTCACTTCTTCTCACCCTCAAATTGAATTAGCACTTAATATATTAAGAGATAGACAATTAGAAAACGGTTTATGGGATTTAAAATTATTGAAGACAAGAGATACAGATCTTCCTCTTTGGATTGCTTTAGCTATATGTCGAATATTTAAGAAATTTTATTAATTGTTTGTATTTTTAAGGTAGACTTGATTAATCCATATATCATTACCAAGATTTTATTAATTGCGTAAAGGATAACTAGTTTGGAAATTCAAAATATTCAAGATTTACTAAGAGAGTTAAGAGATGATAACACCTCTGGTGCTACTGAGTTTATTGATAAAGCTCTTGAAATAATTAAATTTCAACTTAGATTGACCCATGATCCACATAGAGACATCAGAGAGGATTTTTTTAAATTATCGAAGGAAATTATTGATACTCGCCCAAGTATGGCTCCTCTTATCAATACAATAGGATACCTTATTCACGATTTAGGAGAAGTAAATAAAAGCATTATAGAAGAAAGATTGAGCCAGTTTTATATCTATAAAGCAGAAATAAATAAATCTTTAGAGTTAGCATTTCACACTTTTTTAAAAGAGAATAAGAAAATTCCACTGAAAGTAATGCTAATATCATATAGCTCAACAATTATCAATCTATTGTTGCAAAATAAAGATTTTAATATTGAGATATATGTTTTAGAATCAAGACCACTACTTGAGGGACGCAAGGTTGCTGAGATTTTATCTCAATATTTTAAAATTCACCTTATAGTCGATGCTGCAATGGGAAAACTTATTGATCAAATCGATTTAGTGTTAATTGGAGTCGATAGCATCTTAGAAGATGGTTCGATTATAAATAAGATTGGTACGTATCCTTTAGCTGTGTTAGCTGATTCAAGGAAAGTTGATGTTTATGCCGTCGCAGATGCTCTGAAGTATAACTTAAAGAGCCATTTCGGTAGAGAAATTATGATTGAAAGGAAGCCTATTGAAGAAATTTATGATAAAGAAATAAAAAGTACATATTTAGAAATAGAAAATTATTATTTTGACATAACTCCCCCTATTTATTTTACTGGAATTATTTCTAACTATGGCCTCTTAAAAATTCACGAATTTCTGGAAAAAGTGAGAAGCGATCTTCCGATCGAGTGGTTTAAATATTTATTAAATAATAAAAGGATATGATTTTAAAATCTAAAATGAGTACTCAAGATAAAGAATCTAATAAATTGAAAGAAAACACTACAGAAAAGAATCTTAATGTAGATAATGTTTATAGAATTACAGAAAGACTTGCATTCCCCAGGTTAACCGGTTCAGAGGGAGAAAAAAAAGCTATCAAAATTTTATTGGACGAATTTAGAAAAGCGGGATATAACTCTATTACCCAGCAAAAGTTTAAGACCTCTTTTTATAATTGGATTTTTTCAAGATACATTTTTTCAATACTCGGAATAGGATTAATTCTATTAGCACTATCACTTTATATATCTCCTATTATAACACTCGGTATATTCATTATTGGAATTTACATTTCATTTAGAGCACTTGGTGTATCTACATCAACTAAAATTAAATTAAGTAAAAATCCGAAAAATAATTTTGAAACAGAAAATGTTTTTGTTAATCTGAAAAGTAAGAATTCTACTTGTAAAGTAATATTTTTGGGACATTGGGATTCTAAATCTCAAACTTTTCCCCCATCGACACGAATTATAATATTCGCAATATTCGTCTTCAGCTCTTTAATTCTTTATTTATTATATTTTATTTTAAGCCTTCTTAAGCTTATAATTAATTTTAATTCACCAATCTTAAACAATGTTTTATTAGATAATTGTATAATTATTGCTATAATTGGAGCAATTAACTATTTTAACAAAACTGGGAATAATTCTCCTGGCGCATTAGATAATGCAGCAGCAGTAGGTGTGTTAATAGAGCTTGGAAAATATTATAAAAGAAATCCAGTTAAAAACGTTGACTTAACGTTTTTAAGTACCGGTTCAGAGGAGCTAAATTTAGGAGGGGCAACTCATTTTATTCAAAGTTATAAAGATAAATTGGATAAAAACTCAACTTTTTTTATTAATTTAGATTTCATTGGAGGTTCAGAACTAATTAGATTAATAAGTTCGTATGGGATTCCAAGAAAAATTTCTTCTAAAAAATTAAATAAATTGTTTCTAGAAAGTGCTAAAGAATTAAAAGTTAAGATAAAAGATATATATGCCCCTACTGGGGTTTGGTCTGATTATATGCCGATTGTTCAAGAAGGATTTGAAGCGTGCTGGCTTGGTTCTCAACCAGGATTGAAATTTGTACATACAAAGAATGATAATATGAACTTAATTTCTAAAGAAGGAATTGAAGACATACTGAATTTATGTGTAAGCGTAATCGAAAAATTAGATAATGAATATGATTAGTTCAATCTTTTTTTGATTTTATTAAATTATCTTTTATAAACTAAATCTAGGAAAGTTTTAAGAAATATTGTACATAACTTAAATTTTATTGTAAGATTTTTTTTATAGAAATAAATTACCTAGAAAATTACTAAAAAGTTATTTAAAATGTTAACTCCAGAACAGATTAAAGAAGTTTTAAAAAATAATGTGGTTAACCTTCGATTCCATGCACGTGGAGGGCAAGGGGGCGTTACCGCTTCTAATTTATGTGTGGAAGCTTTTTACGGTTATGGTGTCTGTCAACCTCTTTTTGGAGCTGAAAGAATGGGTTCTCCAACTGAAAGCTATGTAAGACTTTCTTCACATGAAGATTTAGTAAGAACCAATGAGCAAGTATATGGCCCCCATTTTGTTTCTGTATTAGATCCTTCGTTATTAGGTGAAATTGATGTTACTGCCGGCATGCCAAAAGGTGGCTGGTTAATTGTAAACACAGTCATGGATCAAGCTTCTGTTCAAGATATTGTAGGGAGGAATGATATCAATATAGCAACCATTGATGCAACAAGAATAGCATTAGATATTTTAGGAAGAAATATAACGAATACTATTATTTTAGGGTCTTTAATTCGAGTTTCGCATCTATTCACTATTGAAGAATTATCAGATGCGATAATGAGACGATTCAAGGGAGAAATTGCGGGAAAAAATATCCAAGCGATTAAACAAGCAATTGAAGAAACTTGTGTTTATGATCTTGGAATTGAAATCGATTTTTCTTTAGATACAAAAGTACCATGGCAACAAGTAAAACCAGGATTACCAGGATATAAAGAACTAGATAAAGCTGGAGTGTGGTATTGCGATGAAGATGTAATTCCATTTGGTAGCTCTCAAATAATGACAGGATCATGGGGGGAATGGGAAATAATTTGGGATGAGGAAAAATGTACTGATTGCGCTCAATGTTGGTATATCTGCCCAGATTTTGCTATACTCAGGGTGAAGGGAGAAGATGG
>JBHLKB010000219.1:0-4982 GCA_048887205.1 Candidatus Hodarchaeota archaeon | reverse complement strand
CATAAAGATTCTTCGTAAATCCACAGCCTAAAACACTCCCAAATACGAAAGCACCAATTTTCATCATATTATCAGTTACTCCGATAACTGCAACGTTTTTTGGATTAAACATAACTTTCATTAATTCTAACTTCTCTTGAATATCCATTTTTAAGTGCTCTAAGTCTAAATTGTTAACTGAAAAAATATTATGTAATAGGTAGATACTTAAAGGATTCCAAGAATAATAATTTTTTTAAAGATATAATTTGATATTTTTGTCGTAAGCTGTTGTAAAGCCTTCAATTATTAGGATATAAATCCAAAGAAGAAGTTAAACGAACTGAGACAAGAAAGTTTAAATAATTAAAAATGTTAAAAGATGTGGAAAATTTAGGTTTTCAATTCTCTATTTTCTTGTCATCAAATATGTAGCTACATATTTTTTAACATTAATTTGTTTTATTTCAAAAAATTTTCCAAATCTTTGAAGGACTTCTCCAGGTTCAAGAGACAACGCCCCAATAACTTTCAATCGCATCAATAAACGTTCCCACCCTCGAAGAGGCCATTCGAAGCAAAAAAGTAAGAATTTTGTTCCTTTATGAGTCAATGGCAGGATATTTTTAATATAAAGAATTCTATCTTTTGGATTTAAATCATCAAAAGTTCCATAATCAACTAAAAAATCAAAAGTTCCCTTAACATGTTGTAAGTTTGTTAAATCATCAACTACAAAATTTACTTTTACTTTCGATTTTCGTGCCATGGTTCGACCCTTCTGGATTGCAGCAGGTGAGAAATCAACACCAGTCACATCAAAACCATGTTTTGCTAAAAAAATGCAATTACTCGCTGTTCCGCATCCCAAATCGATAACTTTACAGGATTTAATTTTACCGTCTGTAACTAATGAAACAAGCTCTTCTCGTGGACCAATTTCCCATGGAGCCCGAAAATATCTGTATAAAAACTCATAAATGAATTTTATCATTGTTAAGTTCCCTTAAGATAAGAATATTTTATAGATAAACATTTTTTAAAAAAAAGAAATGGTATACATTAAAAAAGTGCAAATTTTTCTAAAGGTTTGTTAAATGAGAGGGAAGCTTTTAGGAAGATAAAAAAAGGAGTATGTTCAAGGTATTTGTTTAAATTATTTAAACTTCTTTTTACCCCCTAAACTACCTTTAAATATTTATACATAATATTAATTAATACTTTAAACTCTATTCTAATTAAAAATTTACTAAAAAATATTATAATAAATTAAAGAAAAAGGAGGTTTTAAACTATTGAGTGGAGAAGAATTAGCTTTAATAGATCGGAAAGAAGAAAAGCCCAAAGAAAAAGAAGAAAAGTCTGAAGAAACCAATTTATATGAAGAAGCTAAAGAGGATATAGAGAATTTTTATGAATTTCGAAAAGAACAGGAACTACAAAGACTTACATACCCAATCAAAAAAGACCTTAAGAGTAAAATAAGTGAGTTAGGTAGATCTATTGTTGCATTGAGCGCTATTATAGGGCTTATAAGCATACTCTTATTTTATGTTTTGCCTGATACATTTTACTTATGGCACATTGAAATGACAGGATATTATGATGTAAAAGTTGTATTTGGTGGATTTTCATCTGGAGCTTATCAAATGGGAGGGGGAATAATAAATCTTAGGAATATTAACTTTATCGAGGAAGAAGCTACACTGATATTTGCAGGAATTATCACAATTTTTGGCATTCTCATGACATTAATAGGGGCAGGAAAAGGAAGTAGAGGTGCTGGAATCGGGGGAGGTTTCTTTTTATTGCTAGCACCGATTCTATTTATGGGAGCTCTAATGGGTGGAGCAGGTATCTTTAGTGAGTTAGCGGATATTGTAGGTATAGTTGGACAGAATCTCTTATTTGGAAGCATAAGTGATATGGGCACAACTGTTACCTGGGGCATAGGGGCTGGAACAATTTTACCTTTAGTAGCTGGAGTTTTAGGCCTAATTGGTGGAGGACTTATAAGGGGAGCCTAGGTAATAATTTAAATTCTAAATTTTTTTTTTAAATTAAACAGATTATATTGCTTCTAATTTATAATCTTGAGAGCCAACTCCGTAATCCAAAGCATATTTTAGATATTTTATTTGTAGTGGATTATCCATATCTTTCAATTTTATCGAAATTGGTCGCAATAACTTATAGCCAAGATAATCTAAAGCAACAGGATCCGTTCCTGCAAAAAGGAAACCCAAATCCTTTTCTATTCCCCCATGCCTGAATTCTTGAGCCTTTACTAAAACTTTCAATGCATCGCAAATAATTAAATTAGATTTAAATATTGTATTTAATTCAGCAATTCCTTTATTAATATTTTTGATTTTAGTGTGCATTTTTAATCGTTCAGTCTTTGCAAAATATCCAAATTTATCTTTTAAGGCATTAGTAAGTTTTACAACAAAATGATCCTTTAAAACTGGAAGAGAAATTATATAATCCTGCTGAAATGGGATTTCTGATACTTTTAATGAAAATCCACGAGAACTTTTTACTTTTTTAAAAGAATGGTCATAAAAATTTATGTAAGAAATTCCTAATTCTTTACATTTCTCTATAATTGGATGATTCTCTATTTTATTTGTAGGTAAATCTATGCTAGGACCATCCCCACAGATAATTTCTGAAGCGCTAGATTTAATTTGATCATAAACTGCTTCAACCATTTCAGGATGAGTTGTAGTAGGGTAGGGATTATGAGAAACAAGATTTACTTTTATAAGAACCTTTCCTTCGATATTATTTTTGAGCCTTGAGATTAATGACGCTACAAATCTTTTTCTATCAGGATTCTTGGTAAAATAAATTGTTGACATGGGTTTATTTGTGCTAATTAGTTGTCTTAATTTTCTTAGATTTATATGTTGAAATTATAAATAATTTATTAATTTAACATTGCTCAGTCCGTAAGTTCCACTTCAAAGTCTAAAAGTTAATAATGTATAGGCTGGAGAGGTATAGTTATCATTGTTAGAGATAAGAAGAGAGGGAGAATTTCATGATCAGCAATTCCATCTTTATTATAAGATTATGTAATATTTCAGAAATCTTAAATTATTTCGATTCAATTAAGAAATAAAATGTACCATTAAACTTAATAAAATTATTATTGATGTGAAGATAATGAGTCAAGCAAACACTCCTTATGATATTTTAATGAAAATAGTTAAAGAGAAGCATAAAATGCTCCCAACTATTATGAAAGAAAAGGGATTTGACTGTTGGTTAATATTTGTACGTGAAACTTCCGTTAATCCTGATCCTATTATGAATCAAATAATTGGGGGTGATATTGTTTGGAAATCTGCTTTTATCTTCGCATTTAAAGGAGATAAATTTACTAAAACGGCAATAGTTGGCAATTTTGATGCTCAAGCTGAAGAACGTAAAGGTATCTGGGATAGAGTCATCCCTTATAAAGAAGGAATTAGCGTTCCTTTGAAGGAATTTTTCCGTGAAATAAATCCATCTAAGATTGCATTAAATTATTCAGAGGATAGCGTAGTTTCAGATGGACTCTCTCATGGAATGTATCTTAAATTAACTTCAATTTTAACTGATAAGAAGGATCTTTTTGTAAGCGCTTATCCAATTATTCAAGCACTTCGAGGAAGAAAAACAAAGAAAGAAATTGAGCTAGTTACAAAAGCTTGTGTGATTACAGAAGAGATCAATCAAAAAATAACCAAGTTGATAAAAATTGGAATGAGTGAGACAGAAATCCAAAAAATGTTCCATAAAGAGATGGATAAATATGGTATAATTGAAGCTTGGCAGCGTGTTTCTTGCCCCACAATAGATGCTGGCCCAGATAAAGAATTTGGTCATGTTAATCCGCTTCCTAATTTAAAAACAAAGAAAGGGCAGACTTTACATAATGATTTTGGAGTAAAGTTCAATGGATATTGTTCAGATTTGCAAAGAATGTGGTTTTTCGGCTCCGAAGATGAAATTCCAGAAGAACTCAAACATGCTTTTGAAACCATCTATAACGCAATATCGAAAGCTGCACAATCCATCAAACCGGGTGTTACGGGATTTTCTATAGATAAGATAGCTCGCGACTATGTGAAATCTCAAGGTTATGAGGAATATGCTCATGCATTAGGACATCAAATAGGCACTAATGCTCATGATGGTGGTGTCTTGCTTGGTCCGCTTTGGGAACGTTATGGTGACATCCCTAAGGGAATCTTGGAAGAAGGCAATATCTTTACTCTTGAATTATATATCAAGACTAAAAACTATGGAATGGTCTCCTTGGAAGAAAATGTTGTTGTAACTAAGGATGGTTGTCGATTCATAGTGCCGAGATGTGAGAAATTCATTACAATCGAATGAACCTAATCAATTGAGAAGAACGAGAATATATTTTTAGCTTAATATTTACTGCCCAATTTTTAAATACTTGAGAATAAATATATAACTCAATTGAAATCTTGACTTAGATTGCTTAAAATAAAACATAAAGGATGGTTTTATGCAATAAGACATTTCATTTAAACCCCTTTTTATTCTTTAAACCAGCTTTAAATATTTAAACATAACATTAATTAATACTTTAAACTCGATTATAATTAAAAACATCAAATTTATTATATCAAGATTTGAGATATGGAAGGTGCTCATATGAAACAAGTAAAAAATAACTTGAGATGGAAAAAAATCTTACTTATTATGCCTAATTATCGCATGAGAGAAACTAATCGCTTTATTCAGAGAATATATCCACCAATTGGGCTTATGTATATCGCTAGTTATTTAACTGAATTAGATGTTGAAGTAAAGATTATTGACAGTAAAATTGAAAACTTAACTCATAAACAATTAAGAAAAAAAATTAAAGATTATAATCCTGACATTGTAGGGGTTTCCGTTTTAGTTTGTTCATCTCTTAAGGTATGTTTTGATATAGCAAAGATAGTAAAAAATGTAAACAAAAATAGTATTGTTGT
>JBHLKB010000218.1:0-4989 GCA_048887205.1 Candidatus Hodarchaeota archaeon | reverse complement strand
AACTACGTCATCCACAGTTTCCATATAGCAGTCATACACTCGTTTACTTGTTAAAGGGAATGGAAAGTTAAAGGCTAGGTTATGTTCGACTCCACCTGGAATGATTTTGCGTGCTCTCTCATACGCTTCTTTAGACCTAGGATGATTTTTATGGTACCTATCGATAATCCCTTTTAATTCCTCTGGCTTAAATTTTCTAATTGGCTGATTTACAATGTTTTCAATCTTGGCTTTCATTTCTTCATATTTCATGCTGCTCATATTAAATCAAATTAAGTACTGTTTTGGTAATTAAATTAATTATAACATTATTACATCAAAAATTAAATTTATTCTTTATATAAAATGAAAAAAAATAGTTTGGTTTAAGTTCTGAATTAAACTTGAACAAAACTTGAATCAGCTGGAATAAGTAAGTTGTTTTTAATAAGAACTTCAATTGTATCGATAATTAAATCTTCGCTTTTGTGACTCAATTTCTTCAGTATCGTTATTAACTTAAATATTTGGTTTTCTTCAGAAATGGATAGAATATCAATAAGAGTTCTATAATCCTCTCTAGATAGTTTAAACTCTCTTTTAATGCGCTCAAGATCAGATCTTTTAATATTTAATTGAAAAAACTCTTTATAATCTAAATTAAAATAATTTTTTAAAAAAAGTGGAATCTCCTCTTGAAATTGATATAATTCATGATTCCAATCCTTTAAAATCTCTGAAAATCTTGCATAAACACTTAATCCAAAATTCAACATTTGTGTTTTTAATCTCTTAGAAGCTTTATTTTTAAGAATTAAAACTGTCCTTAATTGTTCTATATCTGAAATTAAACAAAAAAAATGTTTAAAATCTAATTCTGTAACTTTGTGAGTGCCATCGATTAAATCTGATTGAAAACTTTTAGATTTAGTATATTTTCTGTTTGAAATTTCTTCACTCACAAGAGAAACCGCTTGAATAAATCCTGAAAAAAGAGTATTTTTATGTTCCATTAATTCTGAATAATTCTTAGAAAACAGAGGGAGACCACTAACACTGTGAATTAGAAGAACGCCTTGAATATTTTCAACATCCTTAAACTTTTGAGTTCTCGCAAGAAGAGCAATCCTTCTTTTAAGTTTTCTTGGCATTATGATATAAGATCTCAAACTTAAAATAGCTAATATTGCAATAATTATAAATGAAATAATTAGGATGATCCAAACTATGTAAAATGGAAAAGGATCTTCTATAAATATACTATAAGAAATTGTAAGATAAACATCATCAATTGAAAATATAAATAGTTTATCTAATTCAAATTCCTCTCCTAAAAACAATACAAATGATATGGAAATATTATAGTTAGGAAAAATATAAGGTTTTATGTAATTTGTTCTTAAGTTTATCTCTTGAAACGTAGTATTAAAGTCTGTTAATTTAATTTTTTTATCAATTTCATGGTAATTAATAATAACCTTTAACTCCGAATTTTGTAATGATTCAGGCCAAATATTATCAACTTTATATTTAAAATCGAGATTTACATCAGTTATTTTTACATTATCCCCACTTATAGTCTTTCCTCTCTGATTCCATGAAACTGAAGTATATTGATCCATTTTTTTTTCCAATGTAAAGGTTAAATTAACGTACTTTATGTAGATTTCCTCAAAGTAATCAAGATCCCAAAAATCAGGAACATTATCTTCAATATGAAGTGTAATTCCAAGTGTAAGCGTAAAATTGGAATTGTCTGTATTTAAAACAGATGTAAGCGCATAAATTAAATCCTCTTCAGAGACACTCAACATGTATGTGTCGTATAAATAATCTCTACCCGGAGGGTTACCAGTTCCAATCTGTTCGGTTTGAAAATGAGCTATCTCATAAACTCTACTTTTTTTCAAATCTGAAACCAATATATAATATTGAATAAAGTCTCCTATGCTATATGCTTCTACAACCCAATTAGGGGACGTCCTTGCCAAATCTCCAGTTAAATAATCCTCCAAACGATCAAGATTTTCATCAACAGTTGCATTAATAATTGCTTGAACAGAAGCAGATTTAATTACGTAATCTGACATATCAACTGGCATAGAAATATTATGATCCCAATGTATACTTGGGCGTTGAACCGCGGTTACATCATCAAATAGATGTGAGACTCTACAACCTTCAGAGGTAATTGCCCAATTATCGGGGCGATCAGGTAAAGCAGGATTGTCCATATCTTTCCAATCTATAGCAAGGGGAGGATCTGCAATAAATGAAAAAATTCTCTTTTCCCCTAGGACTTCGAAATTAGCTTGCCCAGAATTTATAGATGCATTTACGTCCGATGAATCGCCTGTAAAAGAAGGAGTCCAGTATTCTATAGAAGAATCAAAGGAGGGATTGTTGATCCATTGTGTTGTATTACTTATTGTACTTGAAATCTGGATATCTTGAAAGTTATTAGTATTTGTCTTTGAAAATAAAAAAGCATCACCTTTCAAAGCAATTCCACTTAATGAAATTGTAATTAAAACAACTAAAGTAAAAAAAATGCCTATTCTTTTATATCTCAATGAATTTAGAACTGGAACTCTATTCATAACAAATTATTGAAATAGATATGTTAAATTATCTGGGATCTAATACCTAATACCTTAAGATAGTACATAAAAATTTGAGATATATAATATTATTCATTTTTGTCGCTTGTTGATGACCTTGCCTCAGAAAATCAGAAAATCTTTATTTGCATTAACATCATTTATATTAAATATGTCAGATTCTCAAATGAAATATATTTTAGCCATAGATCATGGAACTGGAGGTCCTAAAAGTGCAATCGTCTCAACAAGGGGGGAAGTAATTGATTGGGCTTTTGAAGAAGTACCTCTTCATGTTTACAAGGGTGGTGGAGCAGAACAAGATCCTGATAATTGGTGGAATGCTATTTTAAAAACCTCTAAGCAAGTTATTGACAATGGAAATGTTTCGGTAAATGATATTGTTGGGGTGTGTAATACAAGCCAATGGAGTGGTACAGTCCCAGTAGATAAAAGCGGAAATCATCTAATGAATGCAATCATATGGATGGATACTCGAGGAGCTCCCTATGTAAAAAAACTTCATAAGGGAATATTGAAATTTTCAGGTTTTAATGTTAGAAAAGCGCTCATATGGCTAAAAAGAACTGGTGGAGCTCCAACATTAAGTGGAAAAGATCCAATAGCACATATGTTATGGATAAAGCATGAACACCCCGACATTTATGAAAAAACTTACAATTTCTTAGAACCACAAGATTATATAAATCTCAAATTAACAGGTAATATTGCTTCCTCTTATACTACAATAGGTCTTAATTGGTTAACGGATATAAGAGATATTAATAATATTAAATATTCAAAAAAACTAATCAAAATGGCTAAAATCGATAAAAACAAATTGCCAGCTAAGTTAGTGAATTCTACAGATGTAATAGGGACTATAACAAAAGAAGTAGCGGATACAATTGGATTAAATAAAGATGTCAAGGTGATTGCTGGAGCAGCAGATGTACCTGCAGCAGCAATAGGATCCGGAGCTGTTAGAGATTATGAAACCCATATTTATATAGGTACTTCCGATTGGGTAATTTGCCATATTCCATTTAAAAAGGAAGATATGTTCCATAACATTGGATCTGTTGCATCTGGGATTCCAGGAAGGTATATGATAGTTAACGAACAAGAAATTGCTGGAGGTACTTTGTCATTTATGCGGGATAAAATTCTGTATCATAAAGATGAACTATTAAGAGAAGAAGCTGTACCCGATGTATATAAAATATTCGATAGAATTGTAGAAAATGTACCAGCAGGTTCAAATAATCTTATTTTTACTCCATGGTTAATCGGGGAAAGATGTCCTATAGATGATCATACAATTCGTGGGGGTTTATATAACATATCGCTAGAAATGTCGCGAGAACATTTAATAAGGGCAATATTTGAAGGCGTGGCATATAATGTGAAATGGGCTTTTACATATGTTGAGAAATTAATTAAAAAATTTGTCAAAAAAGAGCGCGGTGAGATGGGGAAAAACCAAGTTGTAATTCCGGAAGTAAACATGATTGGAGGTGGAGCTCAGAGTAATATTTGGTGCCAGATTTTTGCTGATGTTCTAAATAGGAAAGTAAATCAGGTAAGAGATCCAATTCAAGCAAATGCTCGTGGTGCTGCTTTTATTGCGTCCGTAGGATTGGGTTACATAAACTGGGAGGATATTCATAGATGCTGCGAGATCTCAAACGTTTTTATACCCAATCCAGCAAATAGAGAAACTTACGACACACTTTTTGAGGAATATTTAAATATCTATAAAATTATGAGAAAGACTTATAAGCGTTTAAATGCTTAAAAAAAAAATAAAAAATAAGAAAATATAATTATATATTTAACCTTTTATTTCCTTTCCAGATTTTAGCTTACCTAGATCTTTTTCTTGAAGCTCACGTCTCTGAACTTTACCAGTCGCACTAACTGGCATTTTTCGAACAAATTCAATATATCTAGGTGATTTCCATTTAGCCATATTCTCTCTTGTCCATTCTTTTAATTGTTCGCTAGTAATATCTCGATCTACTTTGAATCCTTTCTTTAGAGTTACCCATGCTTTTACTGCTTCTCCTGTCATTTCATCTGGGATTCCTGCGACAGCAACCTCATCTACCATTTCATGGTGTCCCATAAGTTCCTCTACTTCTTTTGGAAATACTGAATGACCAGAGACTTTTATAAGAGATTTTTTACGATCTCGTATCTCAACCCACCCATGCTCATCCATAAATCCAATATCACCAGTGAGAAGCCAGCGCTTTCCACCCCAATATTTTAGGTTGTCCTCTTGTTCTTTTTGTAACCCTAAATAACCTAACATTATATGTGGCCCAGCGCAACAAATTTCTCCTGTATTTTCAATCCCAAATCCGCCTCTTTCTTTCGTACCATCACAAATAGGACCTGCTTCAAA
>JBHLKB010000217.1:0-5007 GCA_048887205.1 Candidatus Hodarchaeota archaeon | reverse complement strand
TGGGTAAATAGTACAACAATATTAAGTATCCCAATGACAAGTGAGCCCACCAAAGTGCGATTAATATATACAGATGATGTATTAGTTCAATTAGGTTTGTATGATCCTCTTTACCTGGAAAAATATGTGGACGGAGATGGTAACGGAGATGGTGGCTTTATTCCTGGATATAATATAACCTTACTATTAATATTTTGCTTATTACCGCTTATCTATCTAATTTCTAAGACATTAATCATACAGAAAAAAAATTCCAAAATTTAATTTTTTTTTTAAAAATCAGAAAAAGTGGTCCCTCCCCCCGGATTCTAGCCGAATTCGATTTGAATCCGTATTTCGAGCCGGGGACCGTTCCCGGTTTGGCAGATATATACCAATACTCTCGGTTTCGGCTGACGTAACTTCATTAGCTACAAGCTTTATTACGCGATATTATCTACAGCCGAGCACTCTGACCACTGAGTTAGGGAGGGAGTGTTGAATTAAATAATTATTGGATTAATATATTTTTTACGTTTTTTTGGATTGGGACACATATAGACATAAATTTGTGGGTAACAAAATATTGGTATTGAGTTTTAGTAAACAAAAACTTCAAATATGTATACTTTATAAGATTAATAATACAAAAATTTTCCAAATAAAAATCGTAAAATAATTTTGTTGTGAAAAATTTTTAATAAATTAATCTATAATTTTATAAAATCAAACTAATTTTAACAATTACAAATTAAGAACAATTTTTTAAAATAGGTGTTTACTATCAGGGAAGAAACTGATTATACTGAAGCTATTGAAGCATATAAAAACGATCCCTTTGTTATTTTAGAACCATGGGGTAGGAGTATTGATCATTTAAGACTTACTATCATTGGAAAAAAAGGAACTCCCTATGCAGACGGCAAGTTTGTATTTGAGATAAAATTTCCAGATAATTATCCATTCGCACCTCCATATGCCTACGCCGTGACCCTAATGTGGCATCCTAATATTGATAGCTCGATTCCACCGGGAAAGCTTAATATTTGTCTAGATTTAATTAATCCAGATCTAGTAGGTAAAGTTGATGCCTCAACAGGTGCATCTGGTTGGACTCCAAGCAAAACTCTAACAAATATTATTGAAGCTCTTAAGGGAATGATGCACATTGAACCTCCATTCTTTAATCCTGGAGATCCATTGAATCATGAGGCAGGAGAGCAATATTTTAGAGCTCAGAAAAAGTTCGAGGCAAAAGCAACAGCCTGGACTAAGAAATACGCAATGGATTGAATTAAAAAAAACTTCATTTTTTCTCATCATTTTATTTTTATAAGATACAAATTTGATTGCAGTTGTATGAATAATTATGGTCGAGAAGACAGCTTTATTAATAATAGATGTTCAAAATGGATTATTTAATATTGAGGATTTCCCTATCTATCAAGAGGAAATTTTAATTAGCAATATACAGCATCTTTTAAAAAAAGCTCATAAAGCAAAAGTACCGATATTTTATATCCAACATAATGATTCTAAAGGGAAAAGATTAGAATCTGGTACTGAAAATTGGAAGATCCACCCAGATGTAGCTCCTAGAAATGAAGATATTATTATTCAAAAATATCATTCAGACTCATTTATGAATACTACGTTGGAAGAAGAGCTGAATAAATATGGAATAACTCGTTTAGTAATTGCAGGGTTAGCAACACCCATGTGTATAGACACAACAGTTAGATCTGCATTTAGCCATGGATATGGGGTAACATTAATTCAAGATGCCCATAGTACAATAGATTCTGAAGTTCTTCAAGCATCACAAATTATCTCTCATCATAATGACATATTACAATGGTTTTCTGACCTTAAAAAAACTGATGATTTTGATTTTTGATTAATTTAATTGCAATAATTGAATTAATAAAGTAAATTTCTCGATGATCATGTTAAAAAAGTCAACTGGATTGAAAGCCAATATAATAGAGATGACTAAATTTGATATATCTCTATACAATGGTCAATTGGCAGACAAGGCTAAAAAAATCATACCAAAGATTTTTAAGAGTGTTCAAAAAGCAAGATTGGATTACAAAAAAGAAATTAATGATCGCCCTACTAAGATTAAATTGGCTCCAATAGATTTTTGGGATGAGATCATTGATAAAGCAAAATCTCTGGGAATTGATCTTATAGGTTTTGCTCCAGTAGATGAAAAATTAATTTTTGAGAATGATTTTGTTGGAGGAATCGAATTATTATATGAAAATGGAATTGTATTGGGAATGGAAATGGATTATAAAGCTATAAACACCGCGCCTGACCCTCTAGCTGGCTTGGAATCCTTTAGAATATATGCGGAGTTAGGTATTGCTACAAATGAATTAGCTGATTTTATTCGGTCTAAGGGATATAAGGCGATTGCCTGTCATCCCTTAGGTGGACCTATTCTTTATCCTGCCATGGCAGTTAAAGCAAAACTAGGAAAAATTGGAAGACAAGGGCTTTTAATTACAAAAGAATTCGGACCTAGGCAAAGATTATCTATGATTGCAATAAATTCAGGACCTCTTCCTGAAACAAAAAAATCCAATCTTCAAATTTCAGAATTCTGCGAGAGCTGTAAGAGATGCATTCATTTTTGTCCTGTGAATGCTATTCTAGAAAAGCCCATTATTAATGATAACGGAATTACAACTCGGATCAATAGTGATAAATGCTTTGAATATTTTTATAAGCATACCGGATGTTCAGTATGTATTGAAACCTGTCCCTTTCATAAAATAGGGTATAAAGCATTATATTATAGACGGATATAATACTTCTTAATTTTTAAGAAAATGGAATTATTATGAAAGAATCTTCACTTAAAAGTAAAAGAGTTATAGTTTTTGACTTGGACGGTACAATAATAAGATTGACAGCTGATTGGAAGTCTTTAAAAGAGTATTTAGTTCTTGAATATCAGAAGATATATAAAGAAAAATGCGATTTTAAAAGTATTTCAGCTTGTCTTAGTAAAATAGTCGAAAAAGGAGATAAAAACGTATTAATGAAATTTTTTGAAATTATTAGGCACTATGAGCTTGAAAATATTAGAAACAATCAACCAATCAAAGAGACTATTTTTTTTATTAATAACATAGAGTTATTTAGAGGTAATAAAGATGCCAAAATAGCAATTCTATCTCTTAACACAAAAGATACTATAATAAAGTCTTTAGAATTAGCAAATATACTTAATAAAATAGATTTTATCATAGGTAGAGAGGATGTAAGAAAATGGAAGCCAGATCCAGAAGGCCTTTTAAAGATTCAAGATCATTTCGAAATAAATAAAGAAGATATGATTTATTTCGGAGATTTGGAAAAAGATGTTTTAACTGGAAAAAACGCTGGAATAGATGCGTATTTTATAGAAGATTTAATAAAATTAGTAAACAAAATGAAGAAAAAACATAAAAAAGATTAGATTTTATTATACATTTCCTTTCAGATTTTCATAAAAGAAAAGACTTCATCCTTTCTTTCAATAAATTTAAATAATCCATTAATAGTTAATTTAGTAATAATTTCATTATCCTTTAAATGGTGATCATCAAATATTAACCAACCATCTTTTTTTAAGACACGATGCAATTCTTTTAAGATACTTTCAGGATCTGATAAATCATGATAAATGTCTAATAATAAAACAAAATCAACAAAATTATCATCTAACTCTGTATTACAATCAGTTAAAATTGTTTCGATATTGTTTAATCTTCTTTTTTTAGCACTTTCTTTTACTTTATCAATAGCTAAGGGATGAATATCAGTAGCATAAACTTTTCCTGTGTCACCAACTACCTCTGCAGCGGCGATTGTATAACTCCCAGGACCACATCCATAATCTAATACAATATCTCCTTTTTTTATTTTGGTTTTTTTTATTTTATCAGGGGGAGGATATTTTTCATCACGCTTCTTAAAATGTCTTACCATAAATTTAAAAGCTGATTTGCTCATAGGTTTATCTTTTTTCCTTTTTTCATTATTTTGAATACTAATCACCTCTATTTGAGAAATAATCATTAATATTAGAAAAAAAAGAGAGTTTTACATAAATGTAATCACAACATTATATTTCTTAATATCTGATTCTGTTAAAGCTTTTCCTAATGGAGTTAAAGTAATAATATCATTACTTTTTATTTTTAATGAAGTTAACTTAATATCAGGATCTTTCATTGAGGGCATATATGGATTCCAATAAATTTCTTTAGTCATTGGGTTAGTTATCATCCACAATTCCGGAACTAATTCATATCCTGTAATTTTCATAGCTTCAAAAATATAGTTAACATCAGCATCAAATGGAACTACGATTTGTACATTCTCTTCTCCTTCAATTTTTCCACAAGCTAGACAATCTTCTCTTTTAATTATATCTAGATGATCAAATAGCCCATATATACCATTATAATTTACATAAGGAGGATCCATAGGAGGACCTATATTTCTTCCTTTCGTTCTAAATAGGAGTTTTAGCACTTCTTGAGATTGTATGCTAGCAATAACTGAGCTAACTGTTTGTATAGCTGCGATTTTATTACCAAGAATATTTTCCATTTCTTCGAATTTATAATCTGGTCCAAATGTTTCTTTAATATTATTTTTCCATTCCTCAATTTCTTCTTCCGTTAGAGTTTCTCTTTTTTCTGGAGGAAGATTTTCATTAAAAACTCGTTCTCGTAATTTTATCAATTCTTCTTGAGCTAATTCTTTTAGCTTTAAAACTTCGTTATTGTGATTTAAATCAGGTTTATGTCCATATTTCTTTTCAAAATCTACTTCCGCCTTTATTACGCAGTGATTCCTATTGCGTGGTAAACCTTTTAATGTGCATGCTGCAACGAGTTTATCATCAGCAGGAGGTATTGGCACTAAGCATCTATAACAAGGTGTTTGATCTAATAATTCAGGAGCATATTTCCAATCAAACACCATTTCTATTTCTTTACGAATTTTTTGAATCATGGGTGTTAT
>JBHLKB010000216.1:0-5016 GCA_048887205.1 Candidatus Hodarchaeota archaeon | reverse complement strand
GTAATTGGCCTCCTTGGATTAACTATAATGATATTCACCTTTACCCGGATGTTCCCAAAAGTAGAAAAAATGTCAAAGTATCAAAAAGGGGGCATTTTAAGGAATTAACCAGTTCTAGGAGCTATAGTTCTAACAGTTATATATTTTGGTTTTTGGTTGTTATCTCAATTTGTTGAATATTTAGTATTAACTCCATTTTTGGGTTTTATGACATTTAATACATTACTATTCATCGACTTCTTTTTCCAATTTGGATTCTTAGCTCTTCTCTGGTTTTTTGTGGTTCCAAAAGGTATGAGGCTTCCTGAAATGAGTGATAATTTTAGGGATTATACTAAAATGATTCACCTAAGCACAACTAAACCATTATTTAGAAATATATTAGTTGGAGTGGGCTCATTTATAATATTTGGAGCTGTAGTGCTCATTGGAGCTATAACTCTAGGGAATTATACTTTCGACCCATCGATATTATTTGACAACCTTGATCCTTACAGATTCTTTACAGAGGATTACCGGGATTTGGATGGTTTCTATTTATATATATGCTTATTCCTAGAATTTGGGAAGAAACTGCTTATCGGGGCGTAGCAAACCCAATGCTATTAAAAAGATATAGTGTAAGGACATCTCTCATTATTAGCAGTGTTATACCTTCATTTCTGATGTTGTTCTAATGGGTATATTTCTAATTTGCTTTTTAGGATTAATTCCTGCTATTCTCATTACATTGTTTGTAAAATTAGTAGTAAAAACCGATAGAAACCTGAATTTTTTCGAACAGTAATTAAACAAAACTTAACTTTTCTTTTTAGATTCGTTTATTAAATATCCTATACAAATTTTTAAAGCAGTTTCTAAAGTTTTTTTTTTAATTTTATCAAATGTATCTGTGGATTGATGGTAATAACGAGATCGTGTCTGCCAATCTGCAGAATTTAGGAATCCTGCTTTGATGCCCGCTTGTGAAAATGCAGCAGCATCGGAACCACCACTTAAACGACCTAAGGTTTTTTCTAGCTTTCCAGCACCAAGTCGTTTTGCCTCAACACCTACTAATTTTGTGGCCTTAAATAATTTCTGAATAATTTCCTCTGAATGGCGAGTTCTTGTAGTAGGTTCATATTCTACTATATGAAAACCATCTGGTGTTTCCAATCCATCCATATTTACTACAGAAGCATTATTTTTATTTAATTCTTCAAGATGAGCTTTCACATATCGATATGCTCCCCTCAATCCCGCTTCTTCACAACCAAAGCTTATTAACCTTATTTCTGTGTTAGTGGGGATTATATCCCTGTGATTTTTTAAATAACGACCAATTCCTTGAACAACGGAACAACTGCTAAGATTATCTACAGCACCAGGTACCACATTTCCCTTATCTCCTAATGGTACAAAAAAGTACAGCGCTATAAGACATGGACTACCAATAATAAGAGTCCAAATCATTACATTTAGAAATATTGCCTTTAAGTTAATAAAACCTATCAATATAAATATTAAATTTAGAAATGATAAAACCAACCATATTAACATAATAAATATAGCTACAAATGCAATGGGAATAAATTTCCATCCTAAAAGTTTTAATAATTTAAATTCAATAGCACTATCCATATGACTCGAAAAGATAATGATATGTTTCAAATCTCCTTCTGACTTAAATTTCCCTATTACATTTCTAGAATTCTTTTTACGGAATAGTGGGTCAATAAACTCTTTATAATTAAAAAACTCCTCCCACATTATCAAAAAAGGTAATAGTACTAATAGAAAGGAAATTACTGCCATAATTGATAACCAAAATTGATCAGTAAAAATCTGACTTAAGATATATATAATTATCGATAATATGATCATTATCATATCCAGTTTAATCCAACCTAAGAATGCTTGGGGATGACAAGTAAATTCTTCAACTAAAACCTCATCACAAGAATTTTCAAACTCATTCTTGATGAGTTCAGCTGCTTCAGCCTCTTGTTTACTACATGGCATTCTTGGTCCAATTTCATCAATAATTCGCTGGACAAAATCATACATATATTTTGTATCTTCTTCAGAAATTTCTAAATTCATAATGTATTTAATTAATTTCATAATAAAATTTTTAATATATTCAATAAGAAATGATCCAAATGAAGAATAGTTAAAGTTTCAATAATCCTCAAATAATTAAGTGAAATGAAATACTTACAAGAGCAATATGTTTGTCTAAGATGTGGTTATAATATAATAGGACACTATCCAAATTTCTGTCCTTTTTGTGGTGCTTCTAATGAATATTTCATAACTGCGGAAGAGTGTTCTCAAAAATATAGAGTTGAGAGTTCTAAAATCAATAATACTTTAAGTCGTTTATATTCCTATCCTTCCTTGGGACTTGAGCATTCTGCATATTGTGTTGAAATTAATAATAAAAACATTTGGATAGATTGTCCTTCTACATTTACCAAGGATTTGGAACCAATGGATAAGATATTATTTACGCATAATCATTTTCTTGGAGCATCTAATCTTTATAGAGAATATTATACTGCATTTATTTGGATTCATAAAAATGATTCAGAGCATTCAATTGCGAAAATGCATCCCTTTGATAAAAAATTCAATCAAGATTTTAAATTATCTGGAATAGAAGCATTCCATATTAATGGGCATACACCTGGATTTACTTTTTATATTTTTGAGAATATTCTTTTTATCTGTGATTATTTAATACTATCTGGTCAGAATCTTGTCTTAAATCCTTACGGTCCAAAACAATCTACTATAGAAGGAGCAAAAAGATTAAGAAAAATAATTGAAAAGAGAGAATTAAATACAGTATGTGGCGTTAACTATGTGATGGATTATCAGAAATGGAAAGAAGAATTTCTTAAGCTCTTTGGTGAATAATTCTATTATATGTTTTAAAAATAATTAATATTTGAATAATTATTTTTAATTTTGCAATTTTCGTTAATATTTTTATTTTGAATTATTGTATTTATTAATAGTGAAAAGATAAAATAGTCACTTTCTATAATGGCTGAAACATTTAAGGTACTTGAGGTAGTATGCCCAACTTGTGGAGAAATGAAAAATATTAGTATTCCCGAGGCAGTTTTTTCTCAAAAAAAATTTGGTACCATTAAAATTCAAATACCAATAAATGCTGTGTGTTCCAAACACCAATTTATTGTCTTTGTAGATACTAAAGGAAAAATAAGGGGATACGAGAAAATAGATATTCACATGAGTACAATTTCTCCAGAAGTAGAAAAAGTAGTTTATGGAGCTGTAAATCTTAGAAATCTAATCCAAGTATTTGGAATATATGGGATCTTTAGTCTCATACATGCTAAAATATTTAATTATCCATCTTACATAATAAAAAATGATAATTTCGAATTTAATGAAGAATTATTAAATTCAACTGGAGATCTCATATTGCCAGATGCATACAGAGGAAGTAAAACAATCCATTTACTTGAAGAAACCGATATTAGCAAAATAAAGGTAAAGGAAAAGAATGCACTTATAATGGATACAAGCCAGCACATTTTTCAAACACCATGGTCAACAAAATTAAAATTTGAGGAACAGATTATTAAAAGGGCTTTAGAAATTATTGATGAAGACGAACAACTCAAACTACTACAACAGGACATATCTAATCTTATAAATGAAGTAAATTATACTGTATCAATTCTCGGAGATGTCGATCAAATTTATGATGATGTGTTAATAGCTAAAATTTCAAAGGCTCTTAGGGTTAAAAAAATAAACGATTATCGGTTGAGCTTAATTAAGGAGTTTATACGGCAAAATATTTCAAGAAAGATCGTTTCAAAAATCAAGAATAGAGTTGGAGAGTTCTTAAGTGTAATTTAATTTTTTTTTTAGCTCTACCTTTTGTGTATTATAGAAAAAATAAATAGAAATCATTAATTTATTTAAAAAAGTAATTTTAATTTATATTCAATATATTAAAAAGGGAATGAAGAATGGTTGTAGTAGGTGACTGGGGGTTTCAGAACCGCTTTAATAGAATTATAAAGCCAAAGAGTGGGCGCTGTGTCATGTTAGCAATTGATCATGGATATTTTGGGAATGTTCCTGGTCAACTGAAATGTTTTACTGATATGAAGCCATTATTTGAATATGCTGATGCTCTTATGTTGACAAGAGGGATGCTTAGAAATTGCGTACCTTCTGAAATTGATGTGCCTATTGTTTTAAGAGTATCAGCGGGAGCATCAATGTTAAAGGAGCTCTCAAATGAAGAAATAAATGTTGCTATTGATGATGCGATAAGATTGAATGTATCGGCTATTACTTGCTCTATTTTTGTAGGTGGAGAATATGAGAAACAAACTTTAATGAATCTTTCAAAATTAGTTAATTGGGGTCAAGAATATGGCATTCCTACATTAGCAGTTACTGCCGTAGGAAGAGAAATGGTGAGAGATGCACGATATCTTGGAATGGCAAGTAGAATGGCCGCAGAAATGGGAGCAACTTTCGTAAAGACATATTATTGTGACAACTTTGAGGAAGTCACAAGCATTTGTCCTGCTCCAATTGTAATTGCTGGAGGGAAAAAAATTGAAGAGAGAGATGCATTACAAATGTCAAAGAATGCAGTCGACAAAGGTGCAAGAGGAGTAGACATGGGAAGAAATATTTTCCAAAGCGATTCTCCTATTGGAATGATTAAAGCAGTTCGGGCCATTGTTCATGAAAATGCTTCTGTAGATGAAGCATATGAAATATATAAACAAGGTCCTAAAGGTTTGTAATTATTTTTATTTTCTTTTTTTTTAGGTTTATAATTTATTTTCATATTAACCCTAATATTATTGAGATTTCAAGATTTATATATTAGGGAATATATATATGCAAAATTATTTAATAAAAAGAAATCTAAAAAAAGTGATTTAAGAAATGGCTGAAGAAATTCAAAAATTCACGAAATTAACTTTTATAATCCATTTTGTAGTAGCGCTTATTTTTACAATCCTATTT
>JBHLKB010000215.1:0-5016 GCA_048887205.1 Candidatus Hodarchaeota archaeon | reverse complement strand
TTTTTATCCACAATATTTTTAATTTTGACATTTCTTTTAATTTATGATATATTATATTTTTTCAAAAAAAAATATTAGTTTTTGAGAACTATTCCAAATACATTAAAAAAATTAGAAGCTGGGATTTAATGGTCTTAGAAAAGCTTGGTAGGTCTTTAGATAATGCAATTCGAAAAATCAGGCGGCTACCAGTGGTAGATAAAGATGCAATAAATGCTCTAATTCAAGATTTACAACGCTCTTTGCTCTCGGCGGACGTACGTGTTGAATTGGTATTTGAAATGACTGAAAATATTAGAAGAGAAGCAATGAATACTAAACTTCAGAAGGCAAGGAGAAAAGATTTTGTAATTAAATTAATACATGATGAACTTATGAAGCTTTTAGGAGGGAAACCAGCTCCTATTCGAATAAAGCCGGGAAAAAAGAATATAATCTTACTTGTTGGTATCCAAGGTTCTGGAAAGACAACTACTATTGCAAAAATTGCAAGATTTTATAAGAGTAAAGGCTATAATGTTGCAACATTAACAACTGATACATGGCGACCTGGAGCTTATGAACAATTAGTACAATTATCAGAACAAGTGGGTGTGAAATGTTATGGAAATCCTAATGAAAAAAATGCCGTTAAAGTTGCCATTCAAGAAACTAAAAGAGCATTAAATGATGGAATTGATATTATAATTACTGATACTGCCGGTAGACATAAAGAAGAAGAAGAACTTATGAAAGAAATGGCAATTCTTGAGCAAAAATTAAAACCAAACGAAATAATTCTAGTTGTAGATGGAACCCTCGGCCAACAAGCATTTAACCAAGCTGAAGCTTTTGCTCAGACAACTAATTTAGGTTCAATAATAGTTACTAAATTAGATGGAACTGCTAAAGGTGGAGGAGCTTTATCTGCTTGTGTAGCTGCGAATGTGGGCATCAGATTCATTGGTATTGGAGAAAAAGTAGAAGATTTTGAAGAATTCGAACCTACTAAATTTGTAGGGACCTTATTAGGTATACCAGATATACAATCATTAGTTCAAAAAGTAAAAGAAGCTGAGGTAGATATTGAACCAGAAACTTTGAGAAGAATGGTTCACGGTAAATTTACTCTTGAGGACTTATACTTACAACTGAAAAGTATTAAAAAAGTAGGAAGATTTAAACAGATTTTAGCAATGATGGGTGGTGGGAATATTCCAGACGCTTTAAAAGAAGATGCCGAAGCAAATCTTGCAAAATGGGAAGTTGTTCTTAACTCTATGACAAAAGCAGAAAAAGAGACTCCAAAAATTATCAAAAAAACTAGAAAAAGAAGAATTTCCATTGGTTCTGGTGTGGAATATTCAATTATTAATAAAATGTTAGATCAGTATAATCAAATGAAGAAATTCATGAAGAGATTCCTTCAAATGCAGAAAAAGGGAAAAGGAATACCTGGAATGCCTGGGATCCCAGGTGGAAAAGCAGCAGCTGATTTTATGAAAAAGCTGGGTAAATTTTAGATATTTAATAATTATCATATTAATTGATTATTTTGGTTAATTTCCTTTTATTAATAGTAAGTATATCAAAATATTCCAAAAAAGACATTGATCAAGGAAAAACTCCTTTTGATGTATATAGAATTTGTTCTTGTATAAGAGAAACTTTCTGTTTATCTTATTCAATAAGAAAAAGTAATAATTTATATTTATATTTCCAAAATGAGCAGGTTTTAATTAAATTTGAAGGCAAAAAATTACGTTATTTAGGTCCTGATGAAAGATCTCAAGCATTACTACTAGAAAAAGCTTTAAATATAGTAAGAAAAAATTTTTTTGCTGAAAATGATGAATGGAAGATATCAACTCCAGGAATTTTTGTTAGGAAATTTATTGATATTTATTCTTTTATAAACTTCTTTAATTCAATTATCAAAGGAAATAATTTTCTGATAATAGATAATCTGCGATACGTTAAGCAAAAAGTTGAAGATTTCAATTCAGCTAGATATTTTACTGATAACATGGAAAATGACTTTTTTATTATTCCTACATATTCTATATCAAGAGATAATTCTAATATAATAGAATTATTTAAACAAGTGAAAAATATAAAACTTTTATCTCTTTCAAAAATTAAAGAGGTAGAAAATAAAATTTTATATATAAATTTTAGAAAAGATCAACAAGTAATTCCCTTTAAAAATTAATAATATGATCTTAAAAAACGCAAAAATTTATTCCGAAGGTTTAGTACATAAAGGAGCCATTCTCATCACTGAGGGTATTATAAGAAATGTCATATTTAATCCTCAAGAAAAAGACTTAAAAAAATTGGCTAAAAAAAATCAAGATAATAAGGAAATCGATTGTCAAAACAAATTAATCTTACCAGGAATAATTGATATTCATTCTCACTTACGAGATATGGATCAGAGCGAAAAGGAAACTTTTTTAACAGGAACACGAGCAGCCGCTTTTTCTGGAATTACTACTGTTTTTAACATGCCAAATACAAAACCACCTGCAATTTCTGCTGAGCAGGTAAAAATGTGGATGGAAAAGGCTAAAAATAATATTAATATCAATGTTGGATTTATATCAGGTGTTCCCAAAGGAATTGATTATCATGAAATTATAAAAATAGTGGAATTAGGAGTTATAGGGTTTAAAATATATCCAAATAACTCACTCAACGAAGTGGATTGGACAGATACGTTAAATATTCAAAAAATACTTAATATTTCATCTAAATATCAAATTCCAATCTTTATTCATCCTGATTGGCCCCTTTCTGAAAGAGAAAAAGACGATCTTTATCAAGAATTCACACACGAGGGATATCCATTTTTAAAATTTCATGATAAATTATTTCCTGTCCAAATGGAAGCAAGATATGTGAATTTTATTCTTGAGAATTATTATAAAATAATTGCTGATAATAATCTTGATCCTTCAAATTATCCTCTTGTTCATTTTTGCCATATAAGTTGTAAAGACAGTTATACACTTATAAAAAATGCTCTATCTATGAATAAAAAATTAAAAATTACATATGAAATAACCCCACACCATCTGCTTTTATCTAATGAAATTCAATTGGATAATCCAAATATTGGTAAAGTACTTCCTCCTTTACGAGATAAAGAGCATTCATCATATTTACTCAATGAATTAAAGAATGGAGAAATAAATCTTATAGGAACTGATCATGCCCCACATACACTAGAAGAAAAACAAGACGAATTAGGTGCCTTATCAGGATTTCCTGGTTTTGAAACATTTCCTTTACTATTGCTTGATAAAGTTTGCAAATACGAATTATCTCTTGAAATCTTCGTAAAATCTACCTCAGAAAAACCAGCTAAGATATTTAATTTAAAGAATAAGGGTTTTATTAAAGAAGGTTTCGATGCTGATTTTTATATTGTTGAAAAAGTCCCAGAATACCCAATTATTTCTCAAGCTTTTAAAACTAAAGCGAAATTCTCTCCTTATGAGAAATATAAGACAACTATTAAAATTTGGAAAGTATTTCTTGGAGGATTTGAAGTTAATAATGATGATTCTATTCCAAATGGAAAAATTTTAAAAAGAATCCTATAAAATATAAATGTTTGAACAGCATAATTATACTTAAATTAAATGATTACTGGAACATTAAAATGCCTAATGATGATGAATTTAGCTTGGAAGAGGGCAAGATTTTAATAAAATTTGCTCGAGAAAATATAGAATTTTTTTTACGAAATAATCGACGTATCCCCATTCCAGATTTAATAAAGGAAAGATTTTCAGATAAATATGGTGCTTTTGTTACATTAAATAAATATGGGGTCAGTGGCAACCCACTAAGAGGTTGTATTGGATATATTGAACCTACCTATTCTTTATATGATGTAGTCCATAAGGTTTCAATAAGTTCTGCAATTGAAGATCCACGATTTCCTTCCGTGTCACTTGATGAAATGGATAATATTATCATTGAATTATCCATTTTAACTCCTCCTAAATTGTTGGAAGTAAATGATCCAAGCGAATATCTTGATAAAATTGTTATTGGGAGGGATGGACTTATTGCTGAAAAAGGAATGAGAAGAGGCCTGCTACTACCTCAAGTACCTGTGGATCACGGTAGAAATTGGGACGTTGAAACATTTCTTTCCCAAACATGTTCAAAAGCTTGGCTGGATAGTAATGCTTGGAAAGAAAAAAGTACAAAAATTTACTCTTTTCAAGCCATTCTTTTTGAGGAAAAAGAACCGCGTGGCGAAATTATAAGAAAATATCTTACTTAGAAATTTGTTTTTATTTAATAATCTATTACATTTGTTTATGAATAATTAAAATTTTAACAGGGTATATAGGGATACTAACATATGGTAAACTCAGGTAAAATACTCTCGATTGATATATCTTCTAAAAAAGTTAAGGTTGCTATTATTTCCGATAGGTTAGAGCTAGAATCTATTTCAGTTTACGGATATGATATCATTAATGAGGATGTGAATGGTTTTGCTAAGCGATTTGATATGATTGATATTTGGAATAAGGTTAAATTAGGTATAAAAAATGTGATAAAAGAAAATAAACCTGATAATATTATTGGGATATCTTCCTGCGGTCAAAGAATGGGCACTATTTTTTTAAACAAACAAGGAACTGAAATTTATGGCGGACCTAACACAGATATTAGAGGTATTGATTCAGCTTATTTAATTGAAGATAAATTTTCAGAAGAAGAATTATTCAAAATAACTGCCCATACTCCATCATTAATGTTTACATTAGCTCGCTTATTATGGTTTCAAGAGGAAAAAGAAGACCAGTATGAAAAAATAGGCAAAATATTAATGTTGGATGATTGGATTGTCTATAAATTTACTGGAGAATTTTATACAGATTATACATCTGTAGGAGAATCTCAACTTTTTGATATCAGAAAAAAAAAATGGAGTAAAGAAATTATCGAAACTTTTGATATTAAATCCGATATTCTTCCTGAAATTGTCGATCCAGGTACTATAGTAGGAGA
>JBHLKB010000214.1:0-5033 GCA_048887205.1 Candidatus Hodarchaeota archaeon | reverse complement strand
TTTAGTAAATATGCTGGAAAAGCGAGATTTGAACTTGTTAGTGTTCCAGAATTTGACCCTAATGAAAGAAAAAAGTTAGGGACTTATGGGTTTATCAAGGGAGCTCAAGATTTTGTAGTGGGAGTGGTTGAAAAATCTAAGTATGATCGTGAGCATTTTGGATATCTTATGGAAACCATCATTCTCGCAGCTACTGATATGGGATTAGGTACTTGTTGGTTAGGGGGCTTTTTTAATAGAAATCTTTTTTCTACGAAAATAAAAGCTAATTCAAGTGAAATTATTCCTGCTATTACTCCAATTGGCTATCCTATTAAAAGAACACTAAAAGAAAAAATGATTCGATCATTTGCTAAAGCTGATAAAAGAAAATCTTGGGAACAATTGTTTTTTGAAGGGAATTTATTTAATCCAATTAAAGAGGATACGGTAGGAGAATATTCAAAATTGCTTGAAATGGTTAGAATCGGACCCTCAGCAGGGAATATGCAACCATGGAGAATTATTAAAAAACAAAATAAAAAAATTTTCCATTTTTACAGCATAAATCCCAAAGATGGGCGATTTTTACGCTATAGCAAATTTAGACCTTTAGATATGGGAATAGCAGTTAACCATTTTGATCTTACCGCAAAAGAATTAGCTATCAAAGGAAACTGGATATTTGAAAATCCTCAAATTCCCGGAGTAGAGGATTTAATATATAAGATTACTTGGAATGGGGCTACAATAAAATAGGTCTCTCCAATAATTTGAATATTTTCTACAATCAAAACTGATAATAAGTTTTTAAATTATAATCGATACTTATAATTACAGAAAATAATAATTAATCTTAAAATAATATAGTTTAGATCTTGTAATATAAGGAGTTGATAAAAAATTCTTTTACAAACATGTCCTTTCTTTGCAGCTTATCCGTTCATGTGGATTTTCATGGTATTGGGAGCAATTATTTATTTTGTAGCGAGTCTATTCATCGCTAGGTATATGCACAGAGATGCTCTAAAGCGAGGAATTAAAAATACTGAATTTTGGTTATTAATAGGTTTTATCCTCAACGTGATCGGCTTACTGCTTTATGTTTTCGTCAGGAAAAATTACGAAGAAAGATAATAAGACTCAAAACTTAGTAAAAAAGCAAATAATAATTTTCCAATCTAAATTTTTTCCTTCTTTATCTGTGAATTTTCATATGCCTTTGCACAGTGTTTGCAGCAGAAATTGAATTCCTTCCCTTCAATAACTTTGCTATAAAAATCATCATATAATTTGACACCACAACTTGCACAGATTTTTAACTTAGATTGAATTGCGACCTCAATTAGATTATTAAATCGCGAGAAAATACGATCTGTGAATTCCGCTCCTTCAGGGGTTAATCTAAATCCTTGCGCTCTTTTTGATTTTGGTGTAGGGATATCCTTAATGTATCCTTCAGCTTTTAATTGCTTTAAAAAATCGTAAACGTAAGTAGGACTAGCGGTTGTGCCTAGATCTTTTTCAAGTCGCTTTATTATATAATATCCTGTAACTCTTTTTTCCGATTTTAATAACATTAATATATAAAATCGAGTTAGACTTTGAACTTTAATTTCATGTTCCTCACCCATTCTTAAAATCAACTCCTAATTCTATTAAATAATGGATTAGTATATTATAAAAATGTTGTATATATTTTATAATAAATATGTTTAAATATATACTAATCAGTACATATATTAAGATTTAAAAATAATTTAATTATGTTATATAGAGTTGATTGAATGATATTTGATGATGGATTTGATTCTGGGCATCATATGATGGATTGGGATTTTGGAAACTGGATCTTTATTATTTTAGGTGCGGGAATAATTCTTTTGATAACAATTATTCTAGTATTTGTTTTAATCTCTAAATCTATAAATAATGCTTCTCAAGATGCTATTCAAAAACAAGAACAAGGTAAAACCAATAAGAATTTTTTTCAAGAACCTAAACTTTCGAAAGATATAAGAGAATATAAAACCCAAAAAGCAAATTTTTGTCATACTTGTGGAAAAAAATTAGACAACGGTACATCAAAATATTGTCCATATTGCGGAGTAAAAATTTAGGGTATATAGAAAATTTGTAACCATCAACTTAAATAATTATAAAAATATTTTTTAAAAATCTATAATTGGGAAATCAAATTCTAAAATAAATTTACAAATTATAATCAAAATGTATAATTAAAATATGAAGCATAATTGATATGAGAATCTAATAGTGATCTAATATGAGTGAAACGAAAGAAAATGTAAATATCAAACTTGGAGGAATGACATGTGCAAATTGTGCGTTAAAGATTGAGACTAAATTAAAAGGTCTTGATGGTGTTAATACTGCTGTGGTCAATTTTGCAAATGAAGAAGCAACAATTGAATATGACCCAACTACTACTGATTTCAGTGATTTTAAGGAGGCAATTCGAGACCTTGGATACAAGGCATCCTTAGCTAAAATCGATCTCAAAATTCTTGATGTGCTTTCTGAAAATCAATTTGAAAATCTTATTAGTAGAATCAAAGAAATTGAAGGAATTTATGATATAAGGGGGAATTTTAAAGCGTCTAAGATGTTCATTGAATTCAATGAATTAGTTATTGATGAAAATGGTGTCTATTCCAAAATTAAACAATTGGGATATAACATTGAGAAATCTGCTGGAGCATTGGATATGGAAATTATAAAACATAAGAAAGAAATGAGGTATCGCTTACATATTATGTTAATTTCGCTTGTGTTTTCTCTTGTAATTACACCTATAAGTTGGTTTGTAGTAGATTCATTTGAAAGAAATTTACTCCTTTTCTTTTTAGCCGGAGCTAATTACATCATCTCGGGATCCTTTTTCTTAATAGGTGCGTATAAATCCCTAAAGAATAAATCAACTAATATGGATGTATTAGTTGCTTTAGGTACTACAACAGCACTTATTTATTCAATTTTAACAACTTTCTTTATCTCGGGAAGAACATTCTATGAAGCAATGAGTATGATTATCTCTTTTTTATTAATAGGAAAATATCTTGAACATAAAACAAAAGGTCAGACTTCTGAAGCTATTAAAAAATTAATTGGTTTACAACCAAAGACTGCAACTTTACTGAAAGATGGGGAAGAATTTGAAGTTCCTATTGAAGAAATAGAAGTTGGGGATATTTTAATAGTTAGGCCTGGAGAAAAAATACCAGTTGATGGTAAAGTCATTGAAGGGAAAACTAAAGTTGATGAATCAATGATAACGGGTGAGAGTAAATATGTAAAGAAAGAAATGGAAAGTGAGGTAATCGGAGCTACTGTGAATCAGACAGGACTTATTCATATAGAAACAGAGAAGATCGGAAAAGATACTCTCCTCTTTCAAATAATTGATTTTGTAAAACAAGCTCAAGGACGTAAAGCTGCTAAACAGCAACTTGCCGACACTGTAAGCAATTATTTCGTACCCGCAGTAATAATCATTGCAATTTCTGCATTTGTATATTGGTTTTTCTTTGGAACTTCTATTTATCCTCCACCAATGGGAATGACTACACTTGAGTTTTCACTACAGGTATTTACGGCAATTGTTGTAATTGCTTGTCCTTGTGCATTAGGATTAGCGATTCCTACTGCTGTTATGGTTGGAACCGGTAAAGGTGCGCAAAATGGACTTCTTATCAAAGGAGGAGACTCACTTGAATCTATTAATAACATAAATACGATTGTTTTTGATAAGACAGGAACTTTAACTGTAGGAAAACCAAAAGTTTCAACGATTTTTTCGGAAGACGATTTAAATAAATCAGGATATAGTGAAGAGCAATTACTCTTTTTTGCCGGAAGTGCAGAATTAGGTTCTGAGCATCCACTTGGTAGAGCCATTATCGAGGAAGCAAACCAAAGAGGAATTTCACTTAAAGCACCAACTGAATTTGACGCAGTCCCTGGGAAGGGATTAAAAACTTTAGTAGAAGGTAAATCAGTTCTAATTGGAAATGAAAAATTAATGGATGAATACAATATTTCCGTTGAAGAAGACTATAAGAATAAATTTATTGAGTTTCAACAACAAGGAATAACCACCATACTTGTGGGCATTGAAGGGCAAATACGAGGGATAATAGGGATTTCGGATAAAATTAAAGAACAAGCTCCTTATGCGTTAGAAAAATTAAGAGAAATTGGTATTGACATTTTTATGATTACGGGTGATAATATGCAAACTGCTCTTAGTATTGGAAGACAGTTAAAAATTGATGAGGAGCATATATTAGCAGAAATTTTACCAAATGATAAGGCTTTAAATGTACAAAAACTTCAAAATTCGGGTGATAATAGGAAAGTTGCGATGGTCGGTGATGGAATCAATGATGCTCCAGCATTAGCTCAAGCAGATGTAGGGATTGCGATTGGATCTGGAACTGATGTTGCAATTGAGACAGCAGATATTGTTCTTATGAGAGGAGATGTTCGGAATGTGGTATCGGCTATTAATCTTTCTAAAAAAACATATAGAAAGATGATTACAAATCTTTTCTGGGCATTCATTTACAACTTAATAGGAATTCCTATTGCTGCAGGAATTATCTATGGATTTACAGGATTTTTATTACCTCCTTATATGGCAGCAGTATTTATGGCTACTAGTTCCGTCTCAGTGGTAACAAATGCCTTGTTTTTAAAGAGATATGAACCGAAAACACCTCAACAATTAGAAGAAGAGCGCTTACTAATTTCTCAAGAAAAAGTAACCGATCCAGTGTGTGGTATGGAAATTGATCCAAGACGTGCGATTGAATATGAATATAAAGGTAAAATCTATCATTTTTGCAGTTCAAATTGTGAAGCTCACTTCAAACGAGAGCCTGAAAGATTTAAAAATTACGATGCAATGGATCCAAAACTAATGCAAATGAAGACTCTTGACGAAGATAAAGAAGAAGGAATTATTAATGAGAATATAATAAAAAAACAGGAGGAAAAAAATATGGGTAAATTAAAATGTGTGGAATGTGGACTAG
>JBHLKB010000213.1:0-5058 GCA_048887205.1 Candidatus Hodarchaeota archaeon | reverse complement strand
TCAGCAAAATCAATTTCTTTTCTAGGATTTTCGATTTTAGCCATTTTATAAGCCATTTTTGCTGCTTGAGCAACATAGCGAGGGAAATATAAGTCTCTATTAGTCCACATTGTACTGTCAATACTCCATCCTGTACCTGCTACATAAATGGGATCATCAGTAAATCTATGCACAATGTCTCTATTACAAAATATTAACGCTGCAGCGCCATCACTAGGCGGACTGATATCTAATCTGTTTACAGGCCAAGCCATTATTTCAGAATTCAAAACATCCTCGACTGTGATGTTAGGATCTGCTAATTGAGCACAAGGATGACCAACAGCATTTCTCTTATTCTTTACAGAGACTAAAGCGATATCTTCTTTTTTTATGCCATGAACTGTCATGTATCTATTCATTTCCATTGCAAAAAGCCATACAAGATTAGGGGTAAGAGGTCTATCCAATATCGGATCCCAGATGTGCCTAAAAGCTGTTTGCGGATGAGGATATATATTACCCATCTTTTCTTCACAAACAACAAGACATATATCAGCAACGCCAGAAGCAACGTGCCACCAACCAGCAATCGGGGCGAAAACTCCCGTACCACCTCCATTAAATACTCTTACGTAAGGTTTTCCTACTCCAGCAGCTCCATCTAATAGGTTTTCACCTTTCATATGAATTCCATCGAAAGCATCTGGAGCACTACCCATTACTACCATATCAATATCATCTTTCTCAATACCAGCATCTTCCATAGCCATTTTTGTAGCTAGAAAGGAAAGTTCTTTTCCTGTTTCTAATAAATGTCTACGAAAGAGAGTCATACCACCACCAATAACAGCTACTTCTTTCATCTTTTTTCCACCTCCCTATCCCCTCTTAAAAATTGCTACTGCACCAGTACCAGTTGGAATTCCCCGCCAAGATTGAGCAAGTCCTACCTCTGCATTAGAAACTTGTCTTTTTCCCGCATGACCTCGAAGTTGCATAACAATTTCTAATGCTCTCTGCAAACCAGTTGCTTCAAGGCAATTCCCAACACCTAATGAACCACCAGAAGTGTTTGTTGGAAGTGAACCATTAATATCTAATACACCCTCATCAACAAGATGCCCTGCTTCACCCGGTCTAGCAAAACCTAAAGCTTCTAAATGTTGAAGTTCCTTATATGAAAATCTATCATCAACTTCTAAAACATCAATCTCCTTCTTAGGTTCCGTTATACCTGCCATTTTATATGCCATCTTTGCGGCAATTTTGGCATAATCAGCTTCCATACCTCTTGTGCTAAGCCATGGTGTTTCTGAAGCATATCCAAAACCAGCAAGATATATAGGATCAATCCCTAAATCTTTAGCCGTTTTATCATCAGCAAGAACAAAGCAAATTGCTCCATCGACTAATGGGCTGATATCTAATCTTTTTACGGGTTTAAAAAGATACTCAGACTTCATTACATCTTCTACAGAAATTTTGGCTTCGTATTCAGCATAGGGATTAAAAAATGCATTTCTTTTATTTTTCACAACTACAGAAGCACATTGTTCTTCTGATGTGGTTGTTTTTGTAAGATAGTGTTGCATTTCTAATCCTGCTAAAAAATATGGATGAATTCTCTCTTTTTCATCAGAGCTACCAATTAAATGTTTAGGATTTTCTGGTAGATATCCTGGGCTCCCTGCATAGTTAGGTCTCTCAACTGGTCCACTTATAGGTCTTTCAAATCTTGGATCCATTGCGTGGAGAACAATATCTCCATAAGTAAGTAAATCAGAGGCTTTACTGTGTACTTCAACAGCCACAACATCAATGTAGTCTGTTTTAATTTGCATATAAGCATTTCCTAATCCTTGAATGCCATCTCCACAAACAGTACAACAGGGTCGTAATAAGGCTCCTATTTGATCTGGCACGAACTCATCAAAAATTCCAAATCCTTCCCAATAATCTTCGGCACAAGTTATGAAACTTCCAACATCTTTTCTGACATCTATTCCTGCATCTACATATGCTTTATCACAGGCTTCATACATTAATTCTTTCCACTGGATATCTGGAGTCATCGAATTGAAATTAGTAAAGCCAACACCGATAACACATACTTGTCTATCTGCCATTTTAACATCAATTTTAATTTCTTTCTTTTTATTTTGAATTTTCAATACTTTTTTTATAGTTAGATTTTGGTTTTATAATAGATTTGATATTTTATTCTTATGATTTATTTTGATTAAAAGCTTTCTAATTGGATTTATTATAAAAAGATGGGAAAAAAATCCTATTGTAGATAAAATGAACTCTTTGAATGCTTTCTATTAAGTAAATTGGCTAATTAAAGTATTTCATATTGAAGGTAAACCTTTATTTTAAATTCATTTTTAATTAATATTGTAAAATACTCTTAAATTGTATAAAGGTTTAGATGAGAAATTATGGATACAAGAATTTCCGAGTTTGATCCCATCCGAATCCAACGCTATGTTCCTGAGTTAGATCTTTTAAGTAATCCGGTTCTTGAAACAAAAGAAAAAGAATTTTTGGCTGAATTATATGACTATATGGAAAAAGAACTAGATCCCGAGTTAAGAAAGTTAGAAAATTTGAATTACTTTGTAGAGGAACCTACTCAAGATAAAAAAAGGGACATAGTTATTGGAATAATGAAGAAATTAGCCGAAAAAGGATATTATTCTACAATACTTAACACTAAGGATTATGAGATAGGGAATATAACGAGAAATGCCCTTATAGCTTATGCCTTATGTGGAGGTCGTTGGAGTGACTATAGCGAAAGGTATATTGCTGGAAATTATAGCATTGAAATGGGAAGATTAGCAGGAGGGACTTTATATTGTAACCCAGTGAATTATGCCTCTGATGATAGTCAAAAAGAGAAATTTTTAGTTCCTGTTGCTAGAGATGGTCAAATTGGTGCTTCAGGAATGACAGAATTTAATGCTGGCTCTGATATATTTCGAATGGAACTTAGATTGCATGAAAGAGATGACAAAATAATAGCAAAGGGTAAGAAATTGTTTATTACAAATGGGATGATTGCTGATTATATTGTTTTATATGGTAGATTAGATAATGGGCAGCTTGGAGCAGTAGTTGTTGACACAGAACATCAAAAACTAAAAAATTTCCGGAGTGCTAGAGTAAGAACTTATGGCATGACTGATGCTTTTGTGAGTCGTTTGATTTTTGACAGAGTTGAAATTCCGAAAGAAAACATGCTCCATGGTCATGGATTAGATATCGCTTTTCACCAATTAACTGAAGAACGGTTAGTAATAAGTGCTGAAGCTCTTGGAGATGCGATGAAAAAATTACTCTACTCTCATGCTTATGCTCTTCAACGTATGCAATTCGAAAAAAGACTACATCAATATCAAGTTATCCGCTTTCCTATCTCCAAGAAAATTAGAGAATTAAACTTGATGTTTTCCGCAATGATTCAATATGCAAGACAAATGGATAAGCATCCAGAATTAGGCAGTTCAAAACTAATGGCAGCTAATGCTATGGGTTTAAAGATCAGTGCCACAGAACTAGGTTTTGAAAGTGCCATTCACTGTTTTAGAACATTGGGTGGGCGTGGTTTTACAAGACAATACGCGAATGAGATTGGCCTTTTAGATCCTTATTGTATGCTCCATGGTGGTGGATCAAACTATGTATTAGAAGATAGCGAATCGAGAAGATTCTTTAAAACCAAACTAACCCGTAGAGAATTAGAAGATGTCATACCAAGAATAGATTATTAATGCCTAATAATAGTCCATTTTAATCATTTTTTACTCTAAAATTTATCTTTGTTTTATTAAAAATCTTAAGAGAATACATTATTAAATAAAATATCTTAATTAATGATAGACAATGGATTACTACAAATTCGAAAACTTAGATATTACACCATTAATAAAGCACTATCGTGGAAAGAGATTAGAAGATTTATTTAATAACCAGTATCGCGTTGTTGAGAATGAAATGGGTGAATTTATTAAATTCTTTTGGGAGGAACAAGATATTCCTTCTGAAATAGATTTATTAAAAACCCAGAAAAAGATGATATATAACCTCAAAACTGTAAATTTCATTGGAGAATATATTGAGAGAAAATTGAAACAGAGAGGTATATATACTCTAACAGATTTAAAGTATAATTTAAATTTTAGCAGTTCAGCGAGTAAGATATTAGACCTAATAAGGAATAAAGATTATAAGATCCTCAAAACAAATAGATACATTAACGATTTGGATGTAAGTTTTTGTTTTAAAATCGAAGATTTACTTTTTTTAGATATTGAAACGCTAGGAATTATTGACAGTCCTATTATTATTGTAGGTATTGGTTTTTTCAGAAATGGGCAATTTAATATCCATATTTTCTTTGCAAGAGAATTAGAAGAAGAAATCGCAATTTGCGAACACCTAAAAACACAAATTCTTTCAAAATTCAAATGTTTTGTTACTTATAATGGAAAAACATTTGATGTTCCTTATTTAGCAAATCGATTTTTGTATTTTTTTGATGAAAATCCAATGATTTCAGAAGGAGATCCTCCTTATGAAAAATGTAATACGAAACTTCACCATATAGATTTGTATCATCATTGTCGTCGGTTGTTTAAGGGAAAGCTGCATAATTATACTTTGACTAATATAGAAGAAGAGCTATTAAATTGGAAAAGAGCTAATGAATTACCAAGCAATCTTGTCGGACTATGTTATCGAAAGTACAAGGAAAATCCAGAAAGATATATTGGGTTAATGAAAGAAGTTATTGAGCATAATTATTATGACATTTATTCAATGCCTTTAATTCTCAAAACACTTCTAGAAAATTTTTAAAAACAACTTAATGAAAAAATCTATATTTTTTCGAAAAGCTAAATCTCGAAAAATTTTCTTAATATTTCTATTTTAGTAATTTAGAAATACCAAGAAATATTAATTTAGTTTTAAAAATTCTCTATGTTAATAAATATGAATGATTTAGAAAAAAAATTATTTGATCAATCTTGGAATTATAAGAATAGGGATAAAATCCTTCAGAAATTACAA
>JBHLKB010000212.1:0-5088 GCA_048887205.1 Candidatus Hodarchaeota archaeon | reverse complement strand
TATCCTTAAATTTAGAAATGTAATCTGAAATGGTTATCATTTCAACATCTTTATGATTATGAATCAATTCGAAGACTTTCTTTAACCACAATATCCCCTCCATCCACCAATGACCAAAAAGCTCAAAATCATATGGAGAAACAATAATCCCCTTAGTTTTGAAACTTTCTGAAAATAGTCTTAATTCTTCAGTAATCAATGAAATAAAGTGATTAGCATGAGAATTAACAATTTCTTCTGCCTTTTCAATATCATATAATTGTTTCTCACCTTTTCCTAATTCTTTGCTAGTGATTCTCCAATAATACAAGCCTGATTCATGATCTTTTTTATGAAATTCTCTGTAATATTCATTTCCAGGATATCCTATTTCTTCATCCCAAACTTGTCTACTAGTTTTTTTATTTCTACCAAATACGGAAAGTCCCGATTCTAAAGTATATCCAAAGTTTACATTTAAGCCAATTTCATTCTTCTGCTCTATTAGCTCAGCATTTAAAATTCCATGAGAATCTACAAAAAAGTATTCTATCCCTGAATTATTTAACCAATAATCAATACTCTCTCGAAGTTTACCATTTTTATACTCTTTAGGTCTATAAGCACATTCTGGAAGCCAGATACCTTTTGGTTCTCTTTGGAAATGTTTTTTATGCGTATCTACGGCTACTTGAATTTGAGAAAAAATTCCCGAATCACTCTCAAGAAGGGGTAAAAATCCATGGGTCGCTGCACAAGTTATTAACTCTATAATCCCCTCATCTTGAAACCACTTAAAACTACCAAGAATATCTCTATAATAATTATGATAAAAAGTATCTAATACAAACTCAAAATTTTTTAAATGAGATTCTGCAATTTTCTTTCTCTCAATACGACTTTCAAACCTTTTTATGTCATTTTTAACTCTTGAGATTAAATTCTCCATATATTCCGTAAATCTTTGTTTCATATACGAATCTGCTAATTGTTCAGTTAATATTGGTGTGATATTTATGGTAATAGCTGATTTGACTCCCCTATCTTTTAATTCCCTTAAAATATTTAACAATGGAATATAAGTTTCATTCATAGCTTCCATAAGCCATTCTTCACCTGCAGGCCAAGTTCCCGACTTTTTGCACCATGGAATATGCCCATGTAAAACTAAGCTAAAATATCCAAGAGACATAGTATAAGAATAAATTTGCTAAAATTTACATGTTTCTTATTATTTTATTTAAAGATTTACGAGGCTTAGGTTCCGGAATATCTCCTTTGATATATCCAAAAGGTAAAACAGTAAGTAGATAATCATTCCCACCTAACCCTAATAATGTTTTTACCTTCTCTCTATTCATCGCTCCAACCCAACAGGTCCCGATTCCTAAAGACCAAGCCATTAACATCATATTCATCGAAACTAATGATGTATCAATTATATACCATTTAGGGCTCGTTCTAATTTTACCAATTATAGCAATCGCAACTGGAGCTTCTTTAATAAAACCACCATAATACGCATTCTTAGATATTTTAGACAAAATTTCCTTATTTTTTATGACAATTAACTCCCATGGTTGCCGGTGGGAAGCGCTAGGAGTCCACCTTCCTGCTTCTAAAATCATTTCAATTTCCTTATCTGGAATTGATTTATCTTGAAATGATCTGATACTTCGTCTTTCTTTGAGAAATTTTAAAAATTCTGCTGGATCAATCAATTACATATACCTCAATTTACATTTATTTTTATCTATATTAGTGTTTATGAACAATTAATGTCTCTAAACAAAAATAGATTATTAATCTCTAATCTTTTTTATTGAAAAAAAACCTGAATTAAAATACTCTCTAAACATAATTAGAATTATTTTTATCATTAAAATAATCAGATTCAAGATTAGGGTATAACTTATTTTTCCTACCCTCTTTCTTTATATTTATCAAGTCAAGTTCTATTAGTTTTTTAACATGATATTGAATTGTCTTATGGTCTACCTTGAATTTTTTTGTAATTAGATTATTCCATATCCCGGGTTTTTCTTCAATCATTTCTAAAATCTCTAAAGTTAATTTACTCTTTTGTAATTTTAAATCTACATTAGAGATTGGATTTTTTTGATAATAAGGAAAATATGCAATAAAATTTCCTATTCTTTTTTTCCCAATAACTTTATACGTAAGTAATATGTCGAGATGCCAAACAAGATTTCCTGCTGCCAGCCCTGTCCTGCGTAATAGTTCATTAAAATGAATTCCAGGCTCGTTAAGGATTAAATCGATTATTTTATTTCGATTTTCATTTTCCAAAACCTCATCTAAAGACAACCGGTGAGCTCCTTTCTCAATTGGTATCATTCTTGTTCTTAGATATTGGAAATAATCTTTTTTCGAAATTAAAACTGCTAAAGAAATAATTACAATTGCTATTATTGTGCCTGTAACTATTAACCAAGTCAAATCATCTTGGATCGGCTCGACTTCAAAAAGAGTAATGTAATAATCGATATCTTGTTGTAGGTTAGTAATAGAACTTTCTAAAAACTTCTCAGAACTAGTTTCGTTGAATCCCTCTATTGTATCAATTATTTCCCATGTATCTTGATTCGATTCAAAAATAGCTAACGAATATGAAATATCAGGATTTATTCCATAATGGTTAAGTTTTCTGTATCTTACAGACAAATTTTCTATTGATGAATTTATTCTTATTCGATAAATACAATTATATCTAAAATGAAATCTAAAATTGCCTTTTTGAGGCTGTTGTGGTGGTTGCATCAAACCAAAATTCTGTAAGCTTGATTTAGTTGACATAATTAATGAAATTGGATTACTATTATTAATTATAAAAAAAGTTTGGCGATTTGCAATATTAATTTCATAATCAATAGAAAGATTGATTAGAATATCTGTAGAAATTTCAAAAGTAATATTATTTAAGAAATTATAAGATACTCTCTCATTTGGATAGACAATATCTTGAGTTGAAAAACCAGGAATATTTTCTTTTCGAGCATTGATATTCACCAATAATAGATTAAAAACAAGAAAAGCCATTAATAGAAATAGGACATAAGCAAACTTACGATTTTTCCTTTTAAATAAATCGATAATAACCAATTAATTTCAATCCTAGTTCTTTAATTAATAGAGAAAAATTTTAAAAAAAAAATTTTTGAATGCATTTACTTTCTTTTCTTGAGATAAAAGATACTAACTATGGCAATAACTCCTATTATTACTCCGATACTAATAGCAATCAAAAATGTATTATCCACTTCTGGTATAAGTATTGTCCAATAAGAAAAGTGGTCAGTTTCAGCAACTAAATATCCATCTTCTATAGTTGTAGGTACGGTGACCCATTCTTCAGAAGTATCATCATAATAAGCCCAATTTGCATTGCGATTTTGATTATTTGCCTGTATTTTAAGTTTTGCCTGACAAGAATCATTACATTGTATATAAGCACAGAAACCTTCTTGATATTGAAAGCGATATCTTTCTCTAATCCTGTATTTATACCCTTTAATTAAACCAAGTTGAATTTGCTCTTCTGTACAAATCATGTTCATGGTTAAATTTCTCTCTGCTTCAATTTCTATTTCAAAATATTTTACACCAATTTGCATTGCTTCACATTCAATGTTCGCATCAATTTCAACAGTAGAATTCCAAGTTAGACGAGTTCTCTGCCTGAAAGTAAACATTACCTTGTTGTTTGCTTGTATTTGTGTTTGAATAGTATCTCCATTTACATTAATATTCGTTTCTCCAGCAGCTAACACTGTATTAATGTTAAATATTGAAAATAAAATTGAGAAAGTAAATATTCCAAGTATTATTTTAGTATATTTTTTCATTCTTTTTTTAACACCTAAATTGGTCTAAGTAAAATAGCGGGGGGGATTTAAAAAGGATTGAGGAATAATTTTCCCCATTTAATTTTGAACAACTTGATTGAATTTAATTAATTTTACAGACATTTTAGTCATAACTCAATTTGGAAATTCTCTAAGGTTTCATATTAATTGAGTGTAATTAATCCCCTTGAAGCTTAAGTTTTAATATTATAATTTTGAATATATTATTAAACATTTTCAAATTAAAATATTTATATGAGATTCATCTTAAAATTAATTTAAGATTGAATATCGAATTTTATGTTATTTGAGGAGATAAATTTATGTCATTAAAAGATTTCACTAAAGAAGTATTTACTCGATATGGTTTCACCGAAGATCATATTAATATCTATTTAGTTTATTTACGAGTTCCTCGTGCAACCCCATCTGAAGTATACATGACTTTAGCGGATGAGCATGAAGGATTAGAGTATGAAACTGTATTGGAAATTACTAATTGGTTAGTTGAGAAAGGTTTCCTTAAGAGAGTGGAAGGTATCGTTGATAGGTATATTCCACTTCAGCCATATTTTGAATTATTTACTAGTGAATCTGAGAATTTCAGAAATGAAATTGCTAAAATTAAAGATAATATTTTAGCAGATCAATCTGATCGTTTTGAGAAACTTGAAGCAATTCAAGATAAAAGTATTGGTGAAGTAGAAAAAGCGGTTGACACCCAAATCAAAGCATTTTTTGAAGATTCTGATTCCAAAAATAACAAGAAAAAAAATCGTATTGATAGCGCTACTAATCGTTTTACTGAGACCAGCAAAACATTAGAAAGGAATATTCATAAAATGATGGACTCATTGAATTCAAATTTAAAAGAGATCTCAGAAACAACTGTTAATAGGAATGAAGCTGAAATTACAAAAACAATAGATGATCTTACAACATTAATTTTGAATTTACTGAATGATTTTTCAACCAGGGTCGAAAATTTAGACAAAGAATTAAAGATGGAACTAGATGAACATGTTGAAAGACATAAAAATACCGCAAACCAGCTTAAACCTAAAATGGAGCAAATTCTAGAAAAATATTTAGAACGTATGGATAAGGTTGTTACTGATCTTAAAGCAAAAATTTCGAATTTGTTAAGGGAACATACGAATCATGTTAAAAATACCACTGATACGCTTCAAACAAGCTTAAAGGCGACTGTTGATGAGAGACATAGAATATTAACAGACCAGAC
>JBHLKB010000211.1:0-5088 GCA_048887205.1 Candidatus Hodarchaeota archaeon | reverse complement strand
TTCAACTGCTGAATTTCTCCCGATAGGCGATTGATCACTAATTATAACTACCGATTCTACCATAATTCTTAACCTCCGGCTCCAAATACAATTAATTTGTCGGCTTTAATTGCCCAATTTGAAAAATCCCCTAATCCTTCTTCAGTAGCGCCCTCAATGAATTCTTGTTCTTTTAAACCAGTTATACTTACCCATGTACTGCACCCTGCTACAGGAATATTATTTTCTTGTGAAAATTTCTCAATTTTTTCAGGAATGTTTCTAATTGATGATCCACAACTGATTTCTTTTTTAAGATTATACACACCAGTTCCAAAGAAAAAGATAACAGTAATTTCATGCCCTTTTCTTATTGCCGCTTTACCTATTTTTATTAGAGAATCTACAGCTTGATATTTGTACGGTTCCGTGCTAATAAAGAAAACATATTTAGACATATTGATCTCCTTAAACAGTATAACGCGTTTTACGCTTTCTTAATGACAAAAATTAAATTTCCATTATCTTCTCGCATTTCTACTAATTCATCACCAATTTTATTGAGAAGTGCTGGAATATCTTTTTTAGCCCCTACATCATCCGCGATTACTTCTATAGTTTGTCCTGAAGTCAAGTTTTTTAATTCCTTTTTAGTTTTCAACACCGGCATCGGACACTTTAAACCTGTATAGTCAAGTGTTTTATCAACCATTTTTTTCACTTTTTTTAGTTTTTTTATTTATTTTTTTTTAGCTTGATATTTAATTTAATTATGAACAATATCAGTTATAGATCAAAAATATAAACTTATATTTAAAGTTAGTTTTTTTAACTATAAATCGGAGGGTTTATTAATAAATAAAACTATATGATCATAAGTTTGTAGTAAAAAAAATTATAAGCTTATAATTCATTAAAAAAGATAAGTAATAATATTTTTTAACTTAAAGTTAGAAACTAATAAATTATAAATTGCTATAAAAAGGGAAAAAAAGGGTAATCTTATGGTTATAACAAATGGGACTCTTGATGATATTGATAAACAAATTCTTGAATTATTACAAGATGATGCCAAACTAACTATTAGAGAAATTGCCAACCAAACTAATAAGAGTGCTACTGCTATAAGAGCACGAATTCAACGACTTGAGAAAGAATTAATAAAAAAATATGTTGCATTAATCGATTGTCGTCAATTAGGATATCGTGAGATGGTAATGGCATCACTGAGAGTAAATGCTACAAATCCTTTAGAGGATGTTAAAAGCGAGATTGAGAAGATGGAAAAAATCAAGTATGCTTATATCGTCACAGGAGAGTATCCCTTATTCATTATGGCAAAATGTCTAGATCATTCAGACTCCATGGGGCTTATAGAAACGCTCCGCAACCTTCCTGGAGTTGAGGAGGTCAAAACTGAGATTGTTTTGGATCGTATAAAAGAAGATCATACAATTATAATTCCTGAATAGTTTCACTATATTCAAACTAATCTAATATAAGTTTTTTATACACTGTTGCCTATACAATTATAGAGTCCAAATAAATTTAATTTAAATTTAAATAAGATCAAATTGAATGAATTAGAGAAAGACCTTGATTTTTTATTAGGATGGTATTTCATACGGAAGAAATACATTTTTGGGTTAGTTTTAACGGTAACTGGAATGTTCCTTGTAATCATTAAAGTAATTTTACTTCGAAATTTCTTTCCAAATTATATTGCTTATGAGCAAAATGAAATTGTATACAATGGACCATTGATTAGGTTGTATATTGGAATTATAATGGGGAGTATCTCAGGCTCTTTATTATTGATTGGGGTGCCATTTTTTATCATTTACCGCAGGAAGAAGAAAAATCTTTTTGATAGATAAACTCCGCAACTGCTTGGAGTAGAAGAAGTAAAAATTGAGATCGTTCTTGATCGTATAAAGGAGGATCACTCGATCATTATTCCTGAATAATTTAGTTTCCTTCCTACTTATACCTCAATTTTATAGAAAATAACTTATAGTTTTGTTGAATTAAAAGGAATTCAACTTTCTCTGTTTAAACAAGCCCTTTCTTAGAGAAATTTAAAAGATAATTTTGAATTGTTCAAATCTCTGAACAGAGTGTTCAAAAAATACTTTTTTAAGATATTAGAAGAATTGATTATTTAACATTTATATTTATACGAAAAGGTAGAGAAAATGAAAAATAGAAAAATCTTTTTAATGGCATTAATAGTAATCTTGTATTTTAGTATCATAGTACCTTTTTTGTCTGCAAGCAATTCAGTTGCGGTTAAGTGGTATCGCACATGGGGCAGTGTTAATTATGAAGAATGCATGGGAATGACAGTGGATTCGTCAGGTAATATATATCTTGCGGGATATACATACATCACCATGCCATTTGGTGATATGGTTTTGGTGAAATATGACAGTTCTGGTGTGCAGCAATGGAATCGCACATGGGGTGGGATTGATCCAGATTTCGGCCTTGAAGTAGCAGTGGATTCGTCAGGTAATATATATCTTGCGGGAAACACAAATGGTTCCGGGGCGGTATATGTTGATTTGGTTCTCGTGAAATATGACAGTTCTGGTGTGCAACAATGGAATCGCACATGGGGCGGGGTTAATTTGGAAAGAGGCTGGGGAGTGGCAGTGGATTCGTCTGACAACGTGTATGTTTCGGGATGGACATATAGTTTCGGGGCGGGAGATAATGATATGGTTCTGGTGAAATATGACAGTTCTGGTGTGCAGAAATGGAATCGCACATGGGGCGGGATTGATGATGATGGCGGCCTTAAAGTGGCAGTGGATTCGTCTGACAATGTGTATCTTGCGGGAAGAACACGTAGTTCGGGGGCGGGAGATTTTGATTTGGTTCTGGTGAAATATGACAGTTCTGGTGTACAGCAATGGAATCGCACATGGGGTGGAATTTGGGATGATAAAGGCATGGGAGTGGCAGTGGATTCGTCTGACAATGTGTATCTTGCGGGATATACATTTAGCTTCGGGATGGTAGGACAAAATATGGTTCTGGTGAAATATGACAGTTCTGGTGTGCAGCAATGGAATCGCACATGGGGCGGAGTTTACAGTGATAGAGGCACGGGAATCGCATTTGATTCGTCAGGCAATGTGTATCTTGCGGGATTCACACTGAGTTTCGGGGCGGGAGATAATGATATGGTTCTGGTGAAATATGACAGTTCTGGTGTAGAGCAATGGTATCGCACATGGGGCGGGATTGATGATGATTATAGCTGGGGAGTGGCGGTGGATTTGTTTGACAATGTATATCTTTCGGGAGGCACAAGTAGTTTCGGGGCGGGAGGTATGGATATGGTTCTGGTGAAATATGGCGAAAGTAAGTCCCCAGCAATTTATGGTTATGATTTATTACTCTTTATTAGTGTAATTGGTGTGATAACAGCGATAACAGGTTTATTTCTAAATAAAAAATATCATAAATAATTTCTTCTAGAATAGGGTTGTTCCACAAACCTATTTTTTTTTTCAGATATCAAGATTAAAATCGATTTCTGTTTTGTACTTTTGAATGGTTTCTTAAAACTTCTTATAGTTTTATTGAAATAAAAGGAATTCAACTTTCTTTGTTTAAAAACACAACCTTTTAATAAAAATTATAATGTGTTTTTGAAGTGTACAAATCTCTGTACAGAGTGTACAGAAAATAGTATTATTAAATAGTAGACATAATTGTAATATAAGAAATTTTGTACAATAATTTAAAAATAAAACTAAACAAAATAAAAAAACAATATGGAAAAAAAATCTATTTGGATTATAGTAGGAGTTATTGGAGCATCAATAATAACGGTCTTAGGTATTTCCATTCCTATTTTGATGGAACTGCAAAGTAAAGATGAATGGCTCACATGCAGTCCAGAAGAAGTAGGTATGAACTCAAGCAAAATTGAGGAGATGTATGACTATATTTATGAAAATTCTATAAATATGCATAGTGTGTTAATCATACGGAATGGATGTATTGTTGATGAAAATTTCTTAGAAAACTCTATTCGCCGTAAAGAGAATTATTATGCTCCTCATCCGATGGTCAGTGATGGAAGGCATAAATTGTACTCTTGTACTAAAAGCATAATTTCCCTGTTAATTGGGATAGCAATAGAAATGGGATACATTGACAACATAAATCAAACACTTTATGAATTTTTAGAAGGTTTTTGGAAACCTAGCTATGATGTACGGAAAAAGAACATAACTATTAGACATTTACTAATGCAAACTTCAGGACTTCCAGAGGGAACTGATCAACAACCTTATATTGTATTATCTCTTGATGAGCATCTCTCATTTGATCCTGGAACTGATTGGTTATATAGTAATGCGGGATGTAGACTTTTAGGAGCGATTATCAATATAACAACAGGTATGAAAACTTCCGAATTTGCTAGAGAATATTTATTTGAACCAATAGGGATCTCCCGGGAAGATTGGGAATGGGAGGAAGATTATCAAGGAGTTACTAATGGAGCAAGTGGGCTTAGTTTCACGCCTAGGGCGATGGCTAGAATTGGGCTTATGTGTTTGAATAACGGTTCTTGGGATGGTAACCAAGTAGTTCCTAAAGAATGGATAAGTGAATCAACTTCGACTGTCTCTGGTGTTTATGAGGACCAAGGTTTTGGTGAAGATTATGCTTATTTATGGTGGTTAATACCTGGTTATTACTTTGCTAGTGGACTCTACGGTCAATGTATATTGATATTCCCAGAATATGATATTGTCGTAGTTTTTACAGGATGCCAGATGGATTACCATGCACCATATGTTCATATTATAAACTCGTTTATAATTGGGGGAATTATCTAATTATAGCATAAATAAAAGTAGTAATCAACAAAATAAATGAAGGAATTCAAAGAAAAAATAAAAGAAATAAAATCACATCCAAAATATCCAAAAAAATTTTTATTATAATGGTGAAACCAATATGAAATCAACTGCAAATTTAAAAATAATAATTTTAATCACAATGGGAATCCTTTTCGCTTTAGCACCAATGATTACCATTAATCCAAGTTTGATTACGGGCAACAGCGATGTAACTAATTTAGATAAG
>JBHLKB010000210.1:0-5107 GCA_048887205.1 Candidatus Hodarchaeota archaeon | reverse complement strand
AACTTTTATTTATTTTGACAATAAAGAAAAAAGTTAATTTTAATTCTATTTATTATTTTTTATCGCAAGGAAATTAGTTGCTTCATTTCCTTTTCTAACGACGAATGATATATACCTGAAATATAGCGAATTATTGTTCAGCTAGCAAGACTTCAATATTTTCTTTTTTTTGATTGGCTTCGTAAAATAATTTAATTTCTTTCTCATATAGTTTGATTTGAGCAGCTTTAGCATTCGCTTCTATATGTTCAGTTTTAAATGCTTTTGGAATAGTTATAACATTTTCATGATTAATTAACCAAGCAATTGCTATTTGCTGAACCGTTGCATTATGTGATTTTGCGACTAACTCTAATTTTTCCTTAAGTTCTCCTTTTAAATTGTGATAACCATTATGTCCTAAAGGGCTATAAGCCGTCATAATAATTCCTTCATTTTGGTAATAAGGAAGTGATTGTTCAATGTGTTTCTGTTTTGTTATACTAGCTAGCAATTGATTATTAACTAATTCTGTATTTTTAAGATAAAATTGAGCTTCCTTAAATTGCTCAACTGTAAAATTGCTAACTCCTATATGCCTTACTCTTCCTTCATTTACAAGATCCTCTAAAACTCTCATTTGAGTTTTAATTGAGTTAAATGGAGAAGGCCAGTGTATCAGATATAAATCAATTTGGTTTATTCCTAGCCTTTTTAGGCTTTTATATGCCGCCTTTTTCATAGTTTTATATCTTAAATGCATTGGAAACAATTTTGTTGTTATAAATAAATCATCTCTATCATATTCAGAGATAACTTCACCAACAATTTTTTCTGAAGTCCCCCTACCATAAATTTCAGCAGTATCTATATGAGTAATTCCAAGTTCGATTCCTTTCCTTATTGATAACTTCCATTTATTATAATATTCTTTATTTCTAAAACTTCTAATACCCCAAGTTCCTTGACCAAGAATCGGAATATTTTCTCCTGTTTTGCCTAACTTTATCTTTTTCATTTCAATATCTCTTTGTTTATTAGAATTAAATGATAATGAAAAGCTTTAATTGTATTCGTTAAGAATTATTAAAGATGCATATGAAATAATTCAAAATTGATTGTTGTTTAGCTAAAAATTTTATAAAATATAAGTGGATTTAAATTAAATCAGCTTTATGAAAGATTTACTTCAATTCCAATTTATTCTGACAATAAGGACAATGAAGCGGTAATTCTTCATCACAAGCCTCCAATTCTTCATTACTGAGGATATTTTTCCAACAGATAAGTTTATCTTCTTTCAGGATCATATCTCTTCCATGATGTTGTGGTATAATATCCTTTGTCTGACAATTTTCACATATAATCAACTTAGCTTCACTTTCTAACTCTTCAATTGAAATTTCTTTATACAAAAACCTATACCTGAAAATAGTTAAACTATTGAGCAAAACTAACAATGAAACACCCATATCTCCAATTCCAACTGCTAACCAAAGAGTCATGAAGCCAATAACAGTCAAAACAGCGAATGAAACCTTGACCAATATTGATGTCCAAATATTTTGCTTTATTTTTTTATTTGTTTTTTTAGCAATATCTACATAGGTAAGTATTTTTTTCAGATCATCACCAATAACTATAATATCTGCCGTTTCTAGAGTAATATCAGTAGCAGAAGCACCTATTGCAATTCCTAAGTCTGCTAAGGCTAATGCAGGAGCATCATTTATACCATCTCCTACCATTGCAACTCCTTTGTATTTTTGTTTCAAATTCTTTATTTCTTGAAGCTTTTGGTCAGGTAGCTGTTCACCATAAGCTTGATCAATATCCAAACATGCTCCAATGGAATTACAAACCTTTTGATTATCACCAGAAATTAAGACTGTTTCGTAGCCTCTCTTTTTTAACCCATTTATTAGAATTGGGGCAGAAACTCTTAAAACATCTCTGATTGAAATTATTCCTAATAAATGTTGTTGATTTCCTAGTAGAATTGGCATGGTTCCTGAAGTTTCTATATTCTTAATATCATTGATCGGAAGTTCATAATTCAAACTCTCAATAAACTTCTGACTCCCTAAATAAAACATCTCACCATTAATTTTTCCTTTTATCCCTTTTCCTTTTATTACTTGAAAATTATCAACGGCGAGAAATGGTAATTCCATATCTCTCGCTTGTTTTACTACTGCTTTTCCAATAGGATGCTCCGAAAGAGCTTCTAAACTAGCTGCGATACTTATTATATCTGATTTAATGGCACCATTATAAGTAATAATATCGAAAATTTTTAATTTACCTTCAGTAAGCGTACCAGTTTTATCAAATGCAAAAACTTCAATATCCTGAATTTTTTCTAAAAATTTATTTCCTTTTACCAGAATACCTTCTCTAGCTTGCTTAGTTAAAGAGGCAATATTTGCTAATGGAGTAGATAAGGTTAGGGCACAGGGACAAGAAACTACCAGAAGAACCAATCCACGATAGAACCAATCATAAAAATTCAAACCAAATAAAGGAGGAATAATCATCACTAAAATTGATGATAGAAGGATAATTGGGGTGTAATATTTAGCAAACTTTTCAATAAATTTCTCATGCTCACTTTTATTTTGTTGAGCAATTTGTACACTTTCTGCGATTTGGGCTACAATTGTATTTTTACTTTCTCTTATAACTTCAATGTCTATAAAACCATCAGAATTTAAGCTTGCTGCGAATATTTCATTGCCCTTATTTTTAAAAACTGGAATTGATTCCCCAGTTATCGCACTTTCATCAAAATAGGAGCTTCCTTTAATAATAACACCGTCTAATGGCACTTTCATCCCAGGTTTTATTCCAACTATATCTCCCATTTTTACTTCTCTTGATGGAATATTTATATAACCGGTTTGAGTTTTTAGTAAGGCAAAATCAGGAGCGAGTTCAAGCAATTCTTTAATTGCATTTCTTGACTTATCTGTTGTTATTTCTTCTAACCTTTCTGCTATTGCATATAATAATAATGCTGTTGCTCCCTCTTGACCATGTAATATAAAAAATGAAGCAACACCAGCAATTAACATTAATAGATTTGCCGTTATTTTCTTCTCGCTCAAATCTTCTATTGCTTCCTTCACAACACCAGAACTTGAAAGAAGGATTGAAGCAATTGCTAGAATTTGGGCAATTAACACAATTTCGAATGCAAATTCTAAAAATATAGAAATTCCAAGCAAAATTGCTGAAGGGATAATAAAATACCAGAAATGTTCTTCAAAAAAAGATTCGTCTTCTTCTTCAATCTCACAGATAGATGATGAACATGCGATAGTAGTAATAATTTCTCACCTATGTAATGATTGTATAAACTCCAATTAGAACTTAACATTTATGGTCTATAAAAGAATGATTCTATACATGAACGTATTTAACACTTTTTCCAAAATATCTTTATTTTTAATAAATATGAGAGTATCGATGAGAATTATTATTTTAGATAAATGTGTTTTTTCTTCAATAAATATGATTACCCTTAATCATGTTTAAATATTTCTGCTTCTGGAGCAGAATTTCAATTTGTTCCTCCATTCTATGTATCTTTTTTTTATTTTTATAATTTTCTTAAAACTTTAAAACTCAAGAAATATTTTATGAAAATTTCATTTTATTTTATAACATATACAAGTTTTTGAGCTTCTTGTTCTTCAAGGTTTAGCTCTCGTCTTATAGCATTTCGGATTAAATAACCTCCAACATGCAAAATAGAATCTTTGAGTATGGAATCTTGGTCCATTGAGGCATTACAAGGGTAAGCATGATGAGCTTTACTGATTCTTTCGTTTAAAGAAAGTTCTCCACTTTTTCCATTCTTAAAGTATTTTGATTTTAATTGTTGGCAAATATAATAACTGCTTCCACAGGGAGCACTTTGAATAACACAAGCATCTTCAATTGATTCCCCGTCTTTGCTTAATAGAAATGAGACAATTGGTTCTCCAATTTTAAAATAATCTATAAATTCATTAATAAAATTATGTTTTTTTGTTAAATGGAATCCAATTTTATTATATTCATTTAATTCTTTACTTAATGAGCAAAAAGGTTTAGGAAATGCTGCCTGAATGCCATATTTTTCGAATTCTTTTAAGATCATTGATTGCAATCCTGAAGGCACCCATTTAGGATCTTCAATTGGAACTATAACTGCTTTAATACCTTTATCCTTGAGATAATTAGGAAGATCTAAAAGTAAATCTTGATGGATACCTACGACCAATAAAAAATCAACAAGTGGTAAATTTTTTGGTAGATATTCCGTTGAGTCTTCAACAAATTCAGGAATATCTTCACCTAGTTTCTCATAAAAATATATTGAATTGGCAAAACTCTTTAAATTTTCCCTACATTTATCACATTTTACAATTTGTTCTAAATCTTCGCAAGCTTTACAGAATTCTTCATTATTTATGAGATTACCTGCAAATTTTTGCGCGAGCATCTCTGTATCTGGGCCAATCCCGTAAAATATCCCTATTCTATAATTTTTCTTATTCAACATTAGAAGGGAACAATTAAAGGTTTTTATTTGTATTTTTAATAATTTATAAAACATTTAATTATTTAGCTGAACATGTTCAAAATCTGTTAAATTGCACATTTATTTGTGTATAACTAATAACACATGTGTGTCCTTAAAAATTGTCTTATTTTCCCGATATGCTCTTCATCTTGGACATATCCTTTAAATATTCTATAAATCATTTTCGTAATAATAATCTTACCTTTAACTCTTTCAAGACCGAATAGTTCAGCTATATCTGATATACTTAATTCAGGATCAGTTTGTATTAAATATTTTGTAAGTATAGGAGCCAAAATTTTGTTTTGTTCTTGCTTATAACTCCAATTGATCTTTTTGAATATATAACGTAATTCTCCCTCAAATCTAGGTTGACCTGGAAGTTTTAGAATTACTCCCTGCCTTATTAATTCAGCTTGAACATTTCCTAAATGGTTAAATTTTGGATTTCTAGCTATTTTTAATGCTTCCTTAGCTATAACTAACCATCTCACTCTTGTTAATGTAGCAGTCTGGTACCCTATTGTATACATTTCACTCCTCCAAATATAATTAAGA
>JBHLKB010000209.1:0-5108 GCA_048887205.1 Candidatus Hodarchaeota archaeon | reverse complement strand
ACCGCTGTTTTAGCGGTTTCTACAACAATTGAGGCGAAATTGGGTTTAATTTTTCTCGAATGTGAGCGTGCTTCAATGGAAATATCAGAAATATTGAAGAGATAGGATATTACTCCAAGCATGATCATCAACATTTAAATCAATAAGTGAATATTTGTAATTTGTGAAAGAAAAAAATCCAACCATACTGTAAATATCCTAAAAATGAATTATCGAACTACAAGAAAGATAATATTTATAATGATTTTATTTTTTATATTTTCTTTTTTATTAATCAGTTCATTTTCTCAAATTTCTTATGGCTATATTAAAGAAATTAGAGTTGATAAAGATGCGAGTGTTTATGATAATACTCCAGACACTAATTACGGTAATGATACTTATCTCCGAGTAGGTAATTATAATTTTGGAAAAGCTAGAACCTATTACCATTTTAATGTTTCATCTCTTCCAAAGGGGTGGTCAGAGGCAACCGTCGTAGTCTATTTCGATTATGGTTCAAGTATGGTACATGTTGGCGGAAATTTGACATATGATTGTTGGGATGAGATGACTATAACTTGGAATAATAAACCAAGTGCAGGGAGATATAGGGGTCATATTTATTGCGATGGTTTTGATTTTAATATTCCTCTCGAACCAGAAAACTTTATCGATGGGGGAGTTACAATTTGTTTATACGGGAAGGGGGGAGAGAGTGATGGGTTTATACAAGGAGATTCAAGAGAAGGTGCACCTAGTAAAGGGCAAACTCCATTTGTAAGATTAACTTATGATGATGATCCGACATTAATATTCATTGTACTTGCTATTAGTTTGCTGATGGTTGTCATTATAATCTTAATTTCATATTTAATAGTAAAAGGATCTTCATTTAAGCGAAAGAAAAAGCCACATGGACTTTTTCCTGACATATTAGATTACAATTATCGTGAAAAACCTTCAAGTCTTAAGAAAAGTATTGATAAATATGACATGCTCAAAAATGTCCATGTCCCATTGAATTATTCAAATTTACAGGAATTTATTAGTGAAAGGGAAGTTATTATTTATAGTACATTATGTAAAGTAATTTTAAAAGGAGATATGGGTTTTACTGTTACTCCTAAGGCTTGGTTTACACATTTATTAATTACAGAAAATGGATTGTATTATGGTCAATATGATAAAAGAAGTAGACCGAGAATAAGTTACTTAGATTGGCGTAATATAAAAAAAATTAAGAAAGCAAAAATTTTCCGAAATAAGGAACACATATTTAAGCTATTTAGAGAGCCGAATTTCGAATTTAAAGAAAGTTTTAAAAAACGAGAGAAGGAATTTTCAGCCATAATTGAACCAATAATGAAAAAAAGACAAAATATTGGTATCGATGAATTAAAAAGTATGTCAGATGACTTGGGATCGGTAAGTTCAGGAATAGGAATAAGGAATCCGGATCGATATGGGATTAATTCTAAATTTGAATCATCGGAGGATTTTTCTTACATGAGATCTTTCTTAGGAAAACTCGATATATTCGAGCGATATGGTTTTGGTAATCGATTCTTTGGATTAAATGCTTATTATGAGGATATAAGATTATATAGAATGACAAATCAGCTCAGAGTAAGAAATGTATTTATTTCTCTTGGCATTTGGTTTATATCTACGACCATTGGACTTATATTTTGGGCACAAATTCCAAACACTTATGAATATTCGCTAATTTTAGCTCTGATTCCTTCAATTGTTTTTATTCCTTCATTTCATCTTTATATAAGAGTAAAGAGAATTCTACGAAATTTCAAGCTTAAAGAAGATTTAACACATCCAGATTCTATTAAATTATATTGGTATTCTAAAATTCTCAAAAAACCTTTAAACTTAGATGATAGAGCAGAGGGATTTAAAAAACTTCAAATTCTTGGATTTATCCGAAAAGGTTCTGATGCTTTTCAAAAAAGAAACTATAAGGAAGCAGTCGAAATATTTCAACAAATTGTGGAAAATGAGCCTTATTTGGAGATCAATTGGTATGCGTTATTGGAAAGCTTATCTTATTTGGGCAAATGGGAAGAGATAATAGACTCTGCAGGGGAAGCTATAAAAATTAATCCTAACTATGGCCCCTATTATGTCTGGCTAGGGGAAGCACATTCTAAGCTAAATGAGAAAGAACTCAGTACCTATTATTATAAAAAAGGATTAAAGCTTTTAGAAAATGATTTTTACCGCTATATTAGGGATGATAATATCTTAAATATGATGGGATTAATTCACATAAAGCTTGGAAATTTTAAGGAGGGTATTAAATACAATAGAGAGGCATTAAGACTTAAACCGACAAGTGAACATCATTTACATAATATCGGACTAGCTTACAAGGAAATGGAAAAATATAAGAAGGCGGTTAGGTATTTTAAAAAATCTTTAAAATACAATCCAAAACATAGTTATGCCTGGTTTGATTTGGGAGAAATTTATGAAGGTTTACATAAAGCTGAAAAAGCACTCGATTGCTATGAAAAGGCTGTAGAGTACAGTCCACAATGGGTTAAATTAAGAGAGAAACTTATTAGTATAGAACCTAATTCACCGGCTTTAAAGAAAGCACTTCCTGAAATTGAATTAAAAAGAGAAAAACAAAAAAATGATGGATATGATCTTTATGACACACTCCATACAAAAAAGAGAGATAATAAAATAAAAATCTATGAGGATAATTTAAGAAGCCTTTTAAGGAAAAATGAAGAAGAATGGATTGTTTACTTGGAAGAATCGATTGATACTTATACAAGAAGGCTTCAAATTCTCAAAATAAACCCCCGCGTCCCTCCTTTTTTAATTAATCGTATGAAAGTCCAAAAAAAGTACAAGAAAAACCTCTTGAAAAATTTAATTGCAGATCCAGAATATATTTATGAGTTAAGAACGATAATTGAAAATGATATAGAGTTATACAAATGGAGAATAGGGATTAAAGATCAAAGTAGAGAGAAAAATCTTGAAATTATTTTTAAAATACTTTTGAAAATGCCACTAGTACAATTAATCTTCTTTTTAAAAGAAGATGTTATAATGAAACAAGAAATCCTTGACCATAAAATAATGGATGATAAGGAGAGAGAGGCAAGGAAAATGGGTTTAAATTTTGCTAAGGATACACTAATGAATCTAAATAATGACCCAAATTATATTCACTTTTTTCGAAATCAAATTGACGCTGGCTTAAAAGCTATAGAGAATAGGACATTTTTCGATATGGATAATGGATTATTTAATATATTTTGAGAATTCCTGAAGAAATGAGATTAGATTATTTATTCAATAAACAGAAAATTTATTGCTAGGTTAATTGATGAGTGTAAAAGAAAAAAATGGGATTGGAGTAAAATATCGAAAAATGCTGAAATTAAGGATAGCTTATTTGGATAAATTAATCCCCAAGATATTAAGAGAATGGCGTAAAAATCAACTTATTGAACAAAAGAAAAGATTAGAACACCAACTTTATATAATTAATCTAGCTGATAAAACGTATCACACTTTGAATAAGGTTGTAGAAAACAACAAGGAATATGAGGCAATTTTAGAGAGAAAAAAGAAAGGAGAGTATGTAGAGGATTTAATAAAAAGAAACCGTTATACAGCTCAAAAACTTAACGAACAAGATAAAAAAACATGTGAAGAATACAGGATAGCGATGGAATCTGAAAAAAAGAGAATTGAAGAAATAGAAAAAAGAGAACAAAAAGAAGCAGAAGAATGGCTAAAAAAAAATCCTGATATAAGAGATATATTACTAAAAACAAAAAAAAGTAAAATTAGAAAGGCAATGAAAAAGAGAAAGATGCAATAAAATAGATGTGTCATTTTATTTCTTTTTTGCTATTTTAATCATCCAAGGATTTTTCGCATTTTATATTGAAAAAGGGTAGATAGAGAAATCGAAATTAAACCTCCTGATATTTTTTATGGATTTCATCACTTTAAAGTTCATTTTTATTATATGAAAAAATGACAGAAATGTGAAATTTTAAATGTTTAGATTTTCATATTACTATTGGAGTAAGCGATATTTAGGTATTTGACAACCTTTCAAAATCATAAAAGATGGGAAATAAAATGTATGTTTCAGTCTTTAAAATCATATTTGATGGTATTGTTGATGATTATATAAGAGATAAGATAGATGAATGCACATATAAAGACTATTTTTCTGATATCGATTCTAATAAGGCAATAGGGGTAAAATATTATAATAAAGCCTTTAACTTGTTTGGTTTAAAGGAAATAACTCAAATATGGGCTCTAAATCAAGATCAAGAATTTAATTCTTTAAAACAGATGTATTATAGAGGTGCTAAACTTATCATTTTTGTGAAGTCTAATAATTCATCTTCAGTTGATCAGTTAATAGAGAATGCTAAAATCGCTAAGATTGACCTAGATCAAATATTTTTGATAGAAAGTACAATAAATTTTACTCAGGCTTTTTTTGATTTTGCAATCGTTTCTATTATGTATAAGGATGAATTAATCAGTAAAAGCGAATTTCAATCGCATAAATTAGTTTATGAGGAATTTGATAACCCTAAATTCATAATAGCAAAAGATTTATTAGAATTAGGATTCTAGATTTTGATTCATCCGAAATCAACGGAACTAATGAAATAGATTTTGCAAGATTCACTAGAAATTATTCATAGTCCTTGAATCTCTGATTATGAGAAGAATAGTTATCAGTTTAAAGTATAACTAATGATTGATCATATCTCTTTTTATAATGAAAAACGAAGTGTAGAAATATATAAAGGATTGTCATTATCAGTAATATATAGAAACTAGTAGTAGGGAAGAATAGGGTTATATTAGAGAAGAAAAAATATGAATCCCGTAGAAGTTTATGTTATAGCCAAAAATGCTGGTGTATTATTGTATAAATATTCAATTGTTGATTTTGGTCAGACGGACAAGGATCAATTAATGTCAGGATTCCTGACAGCTCTCAATAACTTTGCCAAAGAGGTCGACTTTCCCGCAGGGGTGTCTCTAATTCGATCTGGGTCTTTAGAAGCCCGATTTAGCCCAGGGGAACATGTCTTTTCTGTATTAATTATTGATTA
>JBHLKB010000208.1:0-5141 GCA_048887205.1 Candidatus Hodarchaeota archaeon | reverse complement strand
AATCAATAAATAATAAAATTTCTTTCTGAATTTATTGTGTCTAAAAAAAGATAAGCCTAAAAATCCAATCAATATTAATAATGATTCATATATAAAAAACATGGAACTCGAGTTTTTTTATTAATCAAATTTGTCTGATATAGTTTGGAAATTTCCAAATTGGGTGTAACTTTTTATATTGTCGATTGATCCAATACAACATTCTAAAAAAGTCATACTAGGATATAAAAAGTTTTATCTTTTTTTAACAAAAATGAAAAAAGTTTCGTCACATTGATATTTAATTTGAAATTAATTTAAAGGCTCTTAAATATCTGGTTAAAAAAGATATTAAATTCTATATTTCAAAATCTTTATTGGATTGGATTTCTTAATTTATATTTAATAAAGAGTCTATATAGGGATTCCAATTCCGTCATTTTATTAACTCATCTAATTCTTTTAAGAGTCCAAACATTTCTATGCCTTTAGGCGTCAGCTCGTAATAGCACGATTTATTATGATTATCAACATTGAGTAAATCGTTTTTTATAAGAATATTTTTTATTCGAAGAAATGAATTATAATAACTAAATTCATTGAGTTTCTTGTAAAATGAATATTTATTCGCTCTAAAATTGTCAAATTGAGAGAGCACTTGAAATGTGTTATATATTCCTCGCTTATTAAGCAATTTTTTTAAAACTTCCATGTAAAAATTACCGTTAATTACCTTTTCTTAAAAATATTCTTATCCCAATTCTCCCATAGAAATTTAGGTTAAAAATATTATGCTTTGTTATAAAATTTTTAATTAATAAAGTTGGTCAAATTAACTTTTAAACTTCTCATTTGTAAGAATTGCGATAAAAACCTTGTCACGATAGTGGGAAAAGATGTGATGCAGTTGTCCCTAAATCAATCAAAAGATGAAATTAATTTATATTGTTTTTCTGTCAATTTTTCTTTTACAACCTGAAAAAGTTCTAAAAGAACATGGTCTGGAGCCTCTGCCATGATATATCTCAAAGGACCGAAATCTTTTATTTGTTTTTTAAATTGAAATCCCCTACTTTTCATATGCACGACTAGAGCCTCAAGATCATCTGTTTCAACTCCTAAGTGGTGTACTGCACCTTTACCATTGTCTCTAGGAGGTTGATCATAGAAATTGATTTTTGATGAACCAATCACAATCATTACATTACGAGCTCCTGCCATTTCCAAATCAAACAATATTCGCGCTCCGAACATCTCTCGATAAAATTCGATGCTTTTATTCAAATTTGAAGCGAATAAATGAGCATGATGTAGTGAAGTTTTCATGGTTTCCTCAAATATAAACTTAATTTTCTTTTGTTGAGTTTTATATAATGATTTATGTTAAATAAGGTCCTGTTTTTGAACCTTTAATTTGCTTGATTTCTTCCGGAATACCTTTAGCAATTACTTCACCTCCTTTAGGCCCACCTTCAGGTCCTAATTCAATCATATAATCTGTAAAGGATAAGATCTCAGGATCATGTTCAATGATCACAACGCTATTTCCTTCTTGTACTAATTGTTCTAATAATTGCATTAATTTTACAGCATCATAAAATGATAATCCAACAGTCGGTTCATCTAAAATATATAGAGAATTACCTTTACGCGCCTTACCTAATTCTTTTGCCAATTTAATTCGCTGTGCTTCTCCACCACTTAATGTTGGAGCAGGTTGACCAAGTGTGATATAGCCCATTCCAATCTCATCAAGAATCTTAAGTACCTTTGAAATGTTTGGTTGTGATTTGAACATTTCTAAAGCTTCACTTACCGTCATGTTGAGCACATCTGATATTGTCTTACCCTTATATTTAATTTCTAAGATTTCTGGTTTGTACCTTAAACCTTTACATTCATTACAAGGGATTGTGAAACTACTAAGAAATGAAATTTGTAAATCTGTCTCACCAGTTCCTCTACAAGAAGGACACCTCCCAATATCAGAATTATAGGAGAAATGCCCTGCTTTATATTTTCTCTTTTTTGCCTCTATTGTCTTAGCGAATATATTCCTTATTTTATCCCAGATACCTATAAAAGAGCATGGGTTAGAAGTTCTCACTCTCGATATTGGTTTTTGATTTACTACAATAACCCCATCAATGTATTCCCATCCTTCAATAATTCCAAAATATTCTAAAAGATCCTCATCATTTTCATCATTTTCCCTATTATCATCAGCTTTTTTTTGGGGAATATCAGCTCCTCGCTTGAAATATGGCGTTATCAATGGAACTAGTGTATCTAATATTAGAGAACTTTTTCCAGAACCTGAAAGACCAGCAATCCCAACCATCATCCCTAAAGGAATTTTCACTGTAATATTTTTTAGATTATTTGTTTTGGCATTTTTAATTATTAGGAATTTAGTATTTTTATCAATTTTTTTGCGTTCCTCAATAGATTTTTCTGGCAACTTAATATTTCCTGCTAAAAATTGACCTGTGAATGAGTTCTCTACTTTTTTTATCCCGTCTAACGAACCTTTATATACAATTTCACCTCCATTAATTCCTGCTCCAGGACCGATGTCAATGATTTCATCAGCAATGTCAATAAATCGTTTATCATGTTCTACAATAATTACTGTATTTCCTAAATCTCTCAGCTGTTTTAATATATTAATTAAAGACTCCTTTTCTTGTTCGTGTAAACTCATACTTGGTTCGTCTAATATATAAATAAGGGAATCAAGGCCGGCATCTAAATGAGTCATGAGAGATAGTCGTTGAAGCTCACCACCACTTAATGTAGGTAAGGAACGATGTTGATGCAAATATGAGAGACCAACATTAACCATGCGTTTCAAACCTTCTAATAAGCTATCTACCATTGATTTACCTTGTGGGCTTCTTATATGTTCTTTATCTAAAGCCTCTAAAAATTCTATTAATTCATCAATAGTCATCATGGCTAACTCACCAATATGTTTACCTGAGATTTTAGTCTCTCTGGCTTGTTCATTTATTCTGTAACCATCACACTCATCGCATTTTTTCTTTGACATGAAATTTTTATGGATCTTTTGTGTTCTATATGTACTTTTTGATTCTGCAAGAGCTCGCTCTATATGTGGAATGATCCCTTCAAACTCTCTTTCTAAAATTCCAGTAAATGTTTTAGAATCCCATTCAAATGGTAATTTTTTCCCACTCCCATATAAAAAAACCTGTTTTACTTTGTCTGGTAAATCTTTATATGGCGTTTTAATATCAAAATCATAAAAACTTGGTAACTGCTCAACAAAACGTATTTGATCAGCAAAAACAGCTGAACCTGCCTTTGTTATCTGAATTAAGTTTCTGTTATTATCTTGAACTATTAAATCTTCAGTAATATTCATAGTATGACCCCTTCCTTTACATGATAAACACATGCCTGAAGGTTCATTAAAGGAAAAATGTTTGATTTGTTTTCTGTCTACAACCATTCCACATAAATTACATTCTAGATTGTTATTAACGGGTTCCTTACAAATAGGACATATTAGAATTCCTTCAGTAGCATAAAGCATTCTGAGTAATCCATAAATTCCTGTCTTAGTTCCAACTGTAGAACGCGGATTAAATACACGAGTAGTCCTCTGTTCCACTGCTACTGTAGGGCTTAGACCTTCTATTAAATCAAATGGTTTCTCATCTTCAAATTTAGGAGGAAAGCCTATCGATTGCAAATAGCGATTCATCCCTTCGTCAAATAGAAGATCGAAAGCTAAGCTTGATTTACCAGAGCCAGAAACTCCTGTAATAAGGATAATTTTCTTTTTTGGAATGGTAACATTAACATTTTTTAGATTATGAATTCTTGCTCCTACTAACTTAATTTCATCCATAATTTAGCCCATCACTTCTTTTGATTAACTTTTTGCATTATATAAAAACCACAATCAAATTCCTTGGGTTTTTTTTTAACCATTTCTATCTCTCTTTCATACTGTTTGAGTTTTTTAAGATCCTTAAAACCCTTGTATTTTATGTATAAATCTTTGATTTTCTTTTCTAAAGGTAAATAATAATCGGTCCACCAACATTTTTCAGGCAAAAAGAATTGATTAACAAGGTTAAAGCCATATTTAGGAAAAATCTCAAATTGATTTTTAATCCAAGTAATCATTTCACCTAATACCAAGAAACCTTTAGGTTTTAATATTCTATTACATTCTTTCAAGCTTTTTTCCAAGTCAAGGATGTGTAACACCCCCTCATCCCAAAGAATATCAAAATACTCATCAGAGAAACTGTTATTGTATAAAGAAAGTTTTTTTGCTTTAATACGATTTGAGAGCCCTTGTTTATCAATTTTTGAATTTAATTTATTCAAGGCTTTTTGATCAATATCTATTCCTATAATTTCTCCATTACTTAGCTTTGCTAATTCAAGGGTGGGTATGCCTGCACCACAACCTATATCTAAAATGCGTGGATTTTCTATTTCAGGAAGCATTTTAAAGGCTTTTCTTGTATATTTAAGGAATTTCCCGCGCATTTTTTCGAGATTCAATTCTTTCAGAATATTTATTGACATTTTACATCTTTCCTTAAATTGATTTTTTTATTGTTTCCCATGCATCAACTTCTAGGTCTGACCATTCCTGAATTCCCTTATCTATTTGAGGGATTCGTTCTTTCCAGGCATCAATTTCTTTTATCGCTCCTTCTTGAGCTTTTTCTGCCTCAGCATTAATATTTTTTAATTGAGTTTGATAATCTTTAGCACCATTTTCTGTAATTTTGTTGCTTTTTAGGAACAGATCTCTTAATTTAGCCATATTTGGGAGATCATCTGGTAAGATTATGTTCTCTAATTCCCAAATTTTATTAACAATATCATCAAACATATCTGAAGCTTTCAGAAGCCCATTATTATTTAATAATTCTCCTGCTTCTTTTAAGAAATCACGATATAAAATGCGAAACATCGCGCCTCCAGTTCCCCCCGTTTCCATGTAAATGAACAAACTCACCAGACCAAACAGTAAATTATCATCATTAAACTCCGTAGCCCAAGTAGGAAGCATATTCCTCCATTTTTGAAATCCAGTTAGTCCCATGTTGCGAATGGGAGGGTGATACATATAGTTCACATTGGCTTTTATGGCTGCAGGTACTATATCTTTT
>JBHLKB010000207.1:0-5158 GCA_048887205.1 Candidatus Hodarchaeota archaeon | reverse complement strand
CATTTATGATTATCTCACTTGGATATTGTTCTTTACAATCTTTCCTCAACCCTCCCGTATTAATTTCCATTACAAGATTTCTTTTTTTTATTAGTTCTAAAGCTTTCATAATCTCGTTATTCACTATTTCTTTATCATTAGGAATATCATTGAATTTTTTAGGCAAATCAAAATGTGCTATAATATCAGAATCAAACTTACTTGAATTCAACATTTTTTGCAAAGTTCGGAAATAAAACATATAAACTTTATCCACTCCATAAAATTCATAATCTTTTCTAAACCTCGAATCATCAAAACCCCAAGCACCTCTTCCATCAAAGAAGTTTAAGACATGTATTGATCCTATAATAAAATCTAATCTTTTTTCTATTGGAGTTAAATTCTTATTTAATGCAGGCTCTTGATTTTTGAAATAATCTATTTCAAAACCAATTCGAACTATAATATCCTTATTATACTTCTCCTTTAATTTTTCAGTAGTAGAAATATAATTTTCAATTTCAGGCAAAGTTATGGCATATTCATTGTAAGGGATGTTTTCAATACCTTCCAAGAACTCATAAGGAAAATGATCACTAATCCCTATTGTCCTAAGATTACGTTTAATAGCACTTTTGATATAGTCTTCAATCGAACCAATCGCATGATGACAGCATTCATTGTGAGTGTGCCAATCTTCCAATCTCATTTTAAAATTCTTAAAATATATCTTTTATTTTACACTATTAAATAAATTAGATAAAATTTTTTATTCAAAAGATGGATTTTAAAGATAAACAATATGATGGATCTTATGAGATTGCTAGTTTAGATATTACAAATGAAGGTGAACTCATAAAAGGATTAATTTATTTTCCACCCAAATCATTTATAAAACCTTATCCTGTAATAATATATTTTCATGGATTTCCACAGTTATTTACACTATCTGATATCGTAAAAACTTATAAATATATGTTGGATATAGGCTACGCTTTTATAGCTTTTAATTTTAGAGGCTATAGATTTAGCGAAGGAAATATTTCAATTGATACTCAAGTTTCTGATGGTCTAAAAATATTAGAATTTGTAGATTTAATGGCTAAAGAAAAGATTTTTAATAGTAATAATATAAGTATTATTGGACATGATTTTGGAGCATATATTGCCTTGATCTTATGCTCTAAAATTAGTAAAATCCACAACCTTATATTAATTAGTCCTATTTTAGATTTGCAGAGACATATTTATAACAATAATTTCATAAAAGTATTAAATTATATAAATCAGTTTCTCCCGGATAATGTTAAAGGTATCAGCAACATTACTGAATTTATTACTTTAACTAAGAAGGAATTATATCAGAAGGAATATCAAATTAGGGAGTTTATACACCATTTAAACCTCAAAAAATTGAAAATTATGTTAGGAAGTATAGATGAAATTACCCCTATTTCTGAAGTAGAAGAAATAATGCAAAACTCAAACATCGAATATGAACTGGCATTGATAGAGAATATGGATCATAATATGATTTTTGAAGAAGATTTATCCACAATGCATAGAGAAATAAAGAATTTTTTAAATATTAATTGAGAGGGAAAAAAATTGGTTAAATATCATTTAAGGAGGAAAGAAAAAGAAATAAGAGATAATAAAGAGATAATAGAATTACTAAAAGGTGGAAAATACGCTACAATATCTATGAGTAAAGATAATGAACCTTATATAGTTGCATTGAGTTATGGATATGATACATTTAAACATGCTCTCTATTTCCACTGTGCCAAAGAAGGACAAAAAATTGATTTTATTAAATCTAATCCTTATGTGTGTGGTATTATCATAGAAGATAATGGTTATGAAGATGGATGTGGTCAATATTTTCGTTCAATTGTGTTTAGGGGAAAAATGGTAATTATAAAAGACTTATATGAAAAAAAGTATGGATTTGATGTAATATTAAATCATTTAGAAAAAAATCCTAATACACTTAAAAAAAAATTCTTTAAAGAAGAAAAAACATATGAAAAGTCAGGCATGTTAAGGTTAGATATTAGTGATATATCTGGGAAAGAAGAAAAAGCGGAATCCTAATTAAATTAATTATGTCTTTTTTCTCATTCTACATATTTTTTGATATATCGTTGCACCTCGCTTGCTGGTTGAAAAACCCCGAAGTGTCCTTCGCATAAAATATCTGCATTCAAATCTAAAAGCTTTCGTAAAGAATTTTGGTAATCCTCAAAATTACTAACACCAGGAATAATAGGACCATGCAAATCCTGTCCAAATAATATTCTTCTTTTATCTTCTGTCTCTAATAAAATAGAGATAGAACCAGGAGTATGACCGGGAGTATGGATACATTGAAATTTATAAATTCCAAAACTTAAAACTTCAAGATCTCCCTCTAACTTTCTTTCCAGTTTAATAGGTTTATAATTTACTCCATACCATATCGCTGCTGTATTTCTATCATGTCCCTTCTCTTCTATTGCATTTGCATCTAATTTATGGGCGTAAAATTTTACGTTTTTATTAAATTGTTTAAGATCATAACAGGCACCAATATGATCTATATGAAAATGAGTAATAATACAATGTCTTATCTCCATTGGATTTAAATTAAGTCTATTGATCTGTTTTATCATTTCGAGACTCATTCCACAATCTATTAAAACAAGTCCATTATTGTTTTGCGTGTCGATTAAATAGACAGAACAACCAGAATCTCCTACATGATATACATTTTTGACAATTTCTCTCAAACTTTTTTCTCCTTATTATTATTAATCAATCATTATGATTAATTATTTAGAAAATAATAGTTTTATGTGATAAGAATATAAATCTGTGTAAATTTATTCAAAATAAATCTAATTCACATTATTTTAGTAACCTTATAATAATAATAATTATAATCCATTTTGATTTATATGGAAGATTTTATTACATTAGCCTTAAAAAAAGCAGAATCGAAGGGTGTAGATTTTGCTGAATGTAGATTCTTTGGATATGAAAAAGAAGAAATAACGGTTAGGAATGGACAAATCGAGACACTTAAAAGGTCTAAAGATATTGGGTATGGAATTCGGGTATTGAAAAATGGAGCCTGGGGCTTTTCTAGTACTGCTATCATAGATAAATCTACTTTAAATGATATTCTTGGAACGGCTATAAAAGAAGCTAAAGCTACCAGTAGAATAATAAAGAGACCAGTTGAACTAACGGAAGAACCAATAATTAAAGATAAGTATGAAACTCCTTTCAAAATCGATCCTTTTACAGTAGATTTAAAAGATAAAATCGAGATTCTCAAGAAAGCGGATTCTATAATGGCTGAAAAGGGGAACCCCATTAAAGTAAGAGAGAATTCAATGTATTTCACTAAAATAAATCTCGATTATGGAAATACTGAAGGCACTTTAATATCTGAACAAGAGTTATTTTCTGGTTGTAGTTGTTCAGCAACAGCTATTGAGAATGATAACCAAAATCGGAATATAATGCTTTTTGAAATGAGAGGATATGAATATATTGACATGTTTGATTTTGAAAAAACATCAGATCATATTGCTTCAGAGGCAATTATTCTTGCAACAAAAGCAATTGCTCCTAAACCTCAAAAAGCAACTTTTGTCTTAGAACCCTTTCAACTTGGTCTTACAATTCACGAATCTTGTGGTCATCCTTCAGAACTTGATAGAGTTTTAGGATGGGAAGCAGATTTTGCAGGAACAAGTTTTTTAACTCTAGATAAGCTTGGAACCAATTATCAATACGGTTCAGAGAAAGTAAATTTAGTTTGTGATCCTACAATGCCGAATGTTTTAGGGCATGAAAAATATGACCATGAGGGGGTGAAAACTAAAAAATTTCATATTGTAAAAGATGGGATTTTCAACGATTATCAATCGGATAGACAAACAGCTAAACTAATTGGTCAAAAGCATAGCAATGGAAATGCTAGAATTGATGGATATAATCGGTTCCCACTTATCCGAATGAGTAATTTATATTTAGAACCAGATCCTGAAGGTCCTAAAAATATTGACAAACTTATCTCTGAAACAAAAGAAGGAATTTATGGGATTCATTGGAAATCGCATAGTATTGATGATAAGAGAATAAATTTCCAATTTGCTGTCCAAATTGCCTATGAAATCAAAAATGGAGAACTTGGTAGACCCTTGAAAAATACTATATATCAAGCAGCTACTCCTGAATTCTGGGGCGGACTAGATATGATGACCAGCGATTGGAAAATTGAGGGTCATGGGCCTATTTGTGGTAAAGGAGCACCTCATATGCAATCTATGTGGATCTCACATGGCGGTCCTTGGTCTAGATTTCAAGGAGTAAATATTTTTAGTGGATAAGAGGTGGAAAAAATGAATTTAGATAACCAAAAAGAATTGATTATAGAACTTTCAGAACTTGCATTAAAACGAGCGCAAGATTCTGGATGTGAAGCATTTATAAATGCTTCTATAGCAAGGGAATATGTTACCCGTTTTTCCAATTCAGAAATATTACAAAACTACACAGATTTATATAGAGACATTGCCATTACTGTGATTTATAAAGATAAACAAAAGACTAATTCAATTACAAATGACTTAACAAAGAAAGGTATCCTCAACCTCGTAGATTTTCTCACTACTACAGCAAAACTAGTTCCCCCTGATCCACAATATCCCGGACTTATTAAACCGAAACAACAATTCCCTTCATTAATTCTTAATGATCCAAAAGTTTCAAATGTAGATCCCGATAATGTCGTTGATAAAGTAGAAGAAGCCATTGTTGTAGGGGAAGCTGTTGATAAACGAATTGAAGGAGTTTCAGGTAATTTACTTCTTTCTGATGGTTTTAATTATTATATATCTTCTACAGGACAAGATTTGATTTATCCTAATACGAAAATAACCTCAACTATTAACATAAACGCCTTAGAACATGGTGAAGAAAGTCGTTCTAATAGTACTTTTGGTTCTAGAATATTCTCAAAACTTGAAATGGGGAGAGAAGCAAAAGAAACAGCAGAAAGAGCAATTCAGAGTTTAGGAGCTAAAGAAATTGAACCCGGGGATTATGAAGTGATCCTTGATCATCAAGCCGTTAATGCTTTACTTTTCTATATTAATTATGCTACTTCTTCAAGATTAATAAT
>JBHLKB010000206.1:0-5167 GCA_048887205.1 Candidatus Hodarchaeota archaeon | reverse complement strand
TTCCTTTTTTATACGATAAATATACAATTGCAGATAGCTCATTTTTGAAAAAAAAGACTTATTTTTTAAAAGATTTATCTTTTTTTGAAAAAAAAGATTCAGATTTCATAAACTTGAAGGAGTATCTAACGAGTATCTAGCTCCAACAAGAAAGGTTAATTTGGAAATTGAGATGTACTTTGAATACGAATAGTGCAACCAGATATACCCGCAGAAAGTGAGAAATTAACCAAAATAGTTTATAGTAGTGTAAAGTATTTTTAGCCTAAATATGATTAAAAAGTTTAAGGATAATTAGTAAAGAAAGAATTAAAGAATAGATCTTTAAGAAATTTATAAAGGCAAAATCTTACGATGCATAAAATAAAAATATGTAAACATTTAATCATATTTAATTGAATAGATGTGAAAATCACTGATTTAGACATATATAATTTATAATTATCGCAATTAGATCATTAAAAAAGGTTTCCTATAATTTTTATAATTAAATATAATCTCTCTTTTTTTCTAAGAAAAAAATTAAAACAAGAAGAGAATTTACTTATTTAGTTAAAAATTAACTTTAAAGGTTTTAAATAATGTTATTTATACAGCATAAAGAATTGAAATCATCTTTTGGTATTATTTTAGGAAATCGAGACGTATTTCCAGATCATCTAGTAAAAGAAGGTAGAAAAGATATTTTAGATGTAATTAATGAATTAGAATATGAATATTTTATTTTAGATGAGGAAGATACTCCACTAGGAGCAGTTGAGACGTACTCTGATGCTAAGAAATGTGCTGAACTTTTTAAAAAGAATTCTGATAAAATTTTGGGGATAATTATATGCCTTTGTAATTTTGGTGACGAGAAAGCTATCGCAAACACTCTAAAACTAGCAAATCTTAATGTTCCCGTATTAATTCATGCATCATCAGACGCACTCGGTAAGATGGATAGAGCACATAGAAGAGATGCATTTTGTGGAAAGATATCTGTTACAAGTGTGTTATATCAATATGGTATTCCATTTACATTAACCAAATATCATACGTGCCCTATAAAGTCAGATATTTTTAAAGAAGATTTAAAGAGATTTGATAAAATCTGTAGAATTGTGAACAAACTTAAAGGAGCAAGACTAGGACAAATTGGAACAAGACCTAATGCTTTTGAAACTGTTAGATATAGCGAAAAAATTTTAGAATTTAGCGGGATCAGCATAGAGCCTATAGATCTATCCGAAATTTTTGGATTAATTAAACAATTAAAGGATGATGACATAAAAATAAAAGAGAAAATTGATTTCATAAAGAATTACACTACTACTACAGAGATTCCTAATGAAAGTTTAGTTAAATTAGCAAAACTAGCAGTTGTGATTGAAGATTGGGTAATTGAAAATGAGTTAGATGGCTTTGCCTTTCAATGTTGGCCTTCAATCCAGGATAACTTTGGAATCGTACCATGTGCAGTATTAAGTATGTTTAGTGAAGGATCTGTCCCTGCTGCCTGTGAAGTTGATATCCCTGGTTTAATAGGAATGCTAATATTACAAATCGCATCTGAAACACCATCCGCTATTTTGGATTGGAATAATAATTATGGAGATGATCCAAACAAAATGGTATTATTCCATTGTAGTAACCTTCCTAAATCATTCTTTCAAGATACTAGAATGACAATACATCCTATCATTTCCGATCAAAAAGGTGGAAACGTAAGTTTTGGAGCAATCCAAGGTCGAATTAAAACAAATTCTTGTACTTTGCTGCGAATTGAAACAGATGATTTGTGTGGAGAAATCAAAGCATTATTAGCAGAAGGGAGTTATACTGAAGATCCATTAGACACTTTTGGAGGATATGGAGTAGTTGAGATTCCAAATTTACAAAATTTATTGAAATCTTTATGTTTAGGAGGCTTCGCTCATCATGTCGCAACAACATTAAGTGAAGTGGGAGACATAGTATATGAAGCATTATCAAAATACTTAGGTTATAATATTGAATTTCATAATAAATAATTATACTCATTTTTTTCTTTTTATCGAAAATTTTTTTTGAAAAAAACCTGATTCAATAAGATTTTGTTTAGCTTCATCAAAATTAGCTAGAATTTCAAATGGATAATAAATTTCTACCTCTTTCTGGTAGTCTAAAATCCTATTCCTCGTTAAATATATAGAATACTCTGAAATATCACAACCAATCCATCTACGATCCAATTTTTCAGCTACCAATAGAGTTGTACCCGATCCACAGAAAAAGTCTGCAATTATATCTCCTTTATTAGATCCTATTTTGATTATTCTTTCAAGCAGATTATGATGTTTTTGAGTAGGGAATCCCGTCCATTCCTTTGAGGCGGGTTGTAAGCAAGGAATCTTCCAAACATCATCCAATTTTTTATCTGTAACTATTCGATATCTAACATGACCTTTCTCATCTTTTATATTCTTTAATACTCCCTCAACATTTACTCTCATTAATTGTTTTCTGGGTTTCTTACGAGGAATTCTTATTTCATTAAACGTATACGTACTCGAATTAGAGTACACTAAAATTGTATCATGAGCTCTTGGAAGATTTTTCTTTCCAGCGGAGTATTTATTATAATAATACCAAATAATATTATTTACAAACCTATTTTCCCCGAAAACCTCATCTAAAATTATTCGTATGTAATGATTAGCATGCCAATCCGAATGAATAAAAATTAAACCTTCTTTTGATAAGATTTGCTTGAATATTAGTAATCTTTCATATAACATTTGTAAATAAGAATCTAAATCATTATTCCAGTGATCAAAATAAGCAATAGAATCATGGAATTTATTACCTTCCTCAATTTTAATTGGATAATTAGTTCCAGAAAAGAATGGTGGGTCAATATAAATTAGATCAATTTTTTCTTTAAAATTATTTAATAAGAAATATAAGACTTCTAAATTATCTCCCCAAAATAGTTTATTAGACCAAAATTTAGAGTTTTCAAGTTTAGTTAATCTCTGATTTTTATCGAACGAATGATTTTCGAAAACTTTAAAAAAATTAGGAGGAAATTCTCTTGGGATATCCGATTTTTTATTTTTCCAAATTAAATTAACCATTCTAATAATAAAAATAATTTAATTACTGAGTTTGTGATTTTTCTAAAAGTTCATCAAACTCTCTATCTGATAAAAAGCCTTTGGTAAGCATTAAAGATTTGATACTTTCAATTAGTTGGGGTGCTCCTTTAGCTTCTGCAATTTTTTCCTCAAGTGAAGTAACCTTTTCGTTAAGCTCATTGACCTCTTTTGTTTTATTATCTCTCTCTTCTTTAAGACTTTGTATTTCTACATATTTTTCTGAAATAGATTTTTGTAAATCATTTTTAAGACTCTCAATTTCGTTATTTTTCTGTTGTAAATCGTCTATAATATCTTCCTTCTCTTTTTCTGCATTTTCAATTTTTACAGAGGATTCCTTTAATTTATTTTCTAATTCTGATATCTTAGAATTAGATTCATTAAGCTTGGTTTCCAAGTCTAATTTTGACGATTTTAATTTACTAATTTCAGCCTCACCATAGAATTTTTCTTCTTTTATTCGTTCATAATTCTTTTTTAAAGAATTTAGTTCTTTATTCGTATTTTCATAATTTTTCTTAGTTTCGGAGTAAGATTCTTTAGCTACCTTTAACTCATTAGAAGTTTTATCTAAATCTTTTGTCTTTTGAGCTAATTGTTTTTCTAGATTATTAATCTTGGATCTAAGATCTAATAAAACTTTTCCTTCAATGGACAATTTTTTATCAGGTTTTTCTTCTGCTTTTGCCCAATCGATACTCAACTTTTTTTTCCACCATTTTTTGATTTAAAAAATTTTAAATTATATTACTATATATTTATTTTCTTAAAATTGATTATTTATAAATTTTATAATAAAGTTCTTCAGATTTTTGTGAAATTTCCTTCGACGGATAACTTCTTATTAGGTTTTAATTCTACCTTTTTCTAGTCTTCACTAATATTTCTTCACCAATTCATCACTTTTTTTTGAAAATTTAAAGGAAGAATAATTTTTCATAAAAATTAATTATTTTAGTTTAAAAAAATATTGAATCATTAAAATAGCATAATGTTTAATTTGGTATTAAATGGTAAAAATATCAATTGGGACTGCTGGGTGGGATTATAAAGATTGGTCTGGTCCTTTTTATCCAAAAAAGTTAGTAAAATCCCAGCATTTAGAATACTTCTCGAAATTCTTTAACCTGGTTGAGATAAATTCTACTTTCTATAACCTGCCCTCCGAAGATATGGCAATTAATTGGAATAAGCGTGTTCCAAAAAATTTTCGGTTTATAGTCAAAATATGGCAAAAAATTACCCATAATTTGGAAGATCCTGAGTTAGATTCCCGTATAATCGAATTCTTTTCTAAATTAGAGCAATTAAAACCAAAGATTGCTGGTTTTTTATTACAATTTCCTCCTTGGTTTAAATATTCAGAAAACCATTTACAAAAATTGAAGTCGTTAATTAATCGGATTCCTTCAATATATAGATATATCATTGAAATACGTGATAATTCATGGTTTAATCCTGAAATTCTTTCTAAATTTATTGATGGAGAAAATGTAATACTAGGGACAACATATATGCCAGGGGTTATCCCGTATTATATGTTAAATCAAAATTTCTATTATGTTAGGCTGATTGGAGATAGAGAAATTACTATTTTTAATCGAATTCAAAGAGATCAAAAAGATGATCTAAATGACCTCTATAAAAATATTCAAAATTTAATGAACACACCCAATATATATGAAATCTTTATTATTGTAAATAATCATTTTCAAGGTTTTGCTCCTGAATCTGTTAATAACCTTAAAAAGATGGTAGGATTACCCTATCGTGCACTAAGTACACAAAAAAACTTGATTGAATATATATAATATATTTTCAGAATTTATTTTTTGAATTTTTTCTCTCTCTAATTTACGTATCATCTTTTTGAATAAGTAAGTTTTAAATACATCAAATTTGACTATATTTTTATGGAAATTATTGACAACTTAAAGAAGTTATTTAAGAAAGAGAACTGGAGGTTACTTACTCTTGTTATATGGCTTTTTATTGGTGTATCTATAATTCAATTTCTTCCAATAGTAGGAATATTCATCTTTTTACCA
>JBHLKB010000205.1:0-5183 GCA_048887205.1 Candidatus Hodarchaeota archaeon | reverse complement strand
ACACCCAATAATAACAGGAACATCGACTGCTTGTAAAATATCTTCTAAAAATTTTCTAGATTGTTTAACTGGTGCGTCTCCCATTGCAGGATCGATTGATAATGAATGAAATGTTATACATTCTGCTCCAAATTTATCAACGGCAAATTTAGCCCATTCAGCAGGGTCTGCTAAAACATCGCCATATTCTAATTTGATTGGTTTGGGAAGCATCATTTTAGCGCCCATATCAAATACATCATAGGTAACCAGCGGAGGATTAGGATTTCTTTTATCAAGTCCTAAAAAGTTGTAAAATGGAGGAACTACTTCCCCACCAATGACAGCCTTCTTTCCATTTGAACGGATAAATTCAATAGTTTCAATTTTCCCTGGAAATTCTAAGTCAAGAGAAAATTTTGCAGGAGTCCATTCTGCTTTCCCAGGAACTCCAGGTAGTACCGCTTGAGCGGCAGCTTGAACGATGCTTGGCAACATTTGAAATTCAAGATATTCTGCAAATAAGTCTACATCTTGGAGCTCGATTTCTTCTGTATCTTTCATAAATTCTGCTAATTTTTTACTTAACTCATCGAAGGAAATTTTCTCATCACATCATGTATTATAATTTTGTTGATATTGGAAAAAAACATTATAAAAAATTTAAAATTTGTTTATTGAAAACATCAATGTTTTAAAAGATTATTATGCTACATTTCGTAATTTATGATATCCTCCAAATAGAAGTTTATTGGATTAAAAAAAATAAAAATAACTAAGAATGATTCATTTTCTTTTTATAAAAGATAAGAATTAATCCTATTGAGAAGACAATTATAGCGATTAAGATTTCCAGTTGAAAACCAGGTATTATCGGTAAATAATATCTGGTTAAATCTTTATTAGCATTTAATGTAAATGTATCTGGCCCATTGCTATCTAAGATTATTTCTATATAATATATTTTTGCTTCTGGAGCAGAGTAGTTTATGTAAGGATTATCCTCAAGACTATATTCAACTAAAGCAATATTACCAAAAATTAAATGATTTAAGGTCTTATCATCTTTTACATACGATTCTATGGGTCGGCTATTGAAGAGAAAAAGAGTAAAGTTACCACTTCCGTCGTGAGTTATACTGAGCTCAAGATTATTACCAGCTTCCAAATCAATTAGGAAGAAAACATAATTTCCGTTTTTTATGTTATCTATGTATGTAAATGCTATAGCATTATTAATTGGAAATAGCAAGAACAACAATGAAATCAATATAAATATCTTTTTATAGTTCATTAAAGAAGTTACCAGGGCTAATTAAAAAAATATATTATATTATAATTATGAGTTTTAATTAAAATTCACTTTAGAAATTTTTTTGAGTTATGAATGAATTTTAATATTATAGTCTAAAAGAATTGGTTAAATATTGCATGGAGCAGTTTGTTATAGAAAACTTAGAATTTGGAAAATACCATGGTTTGGGCAACGATTATATAATTATTAATGATATTAAATGGAGTATTCCAGAGGGAAAAAAATCATCCTTAGCACTTAAACTGTGTGAAATGCATTTTTCAATCGGAGCAGATGGTTTAATCTTTGTTTGTAAATCTAAAAGTGCTGATATTAAAATGAGGATATTTAACAATGATGGATTAGAAGCAGAGATGTGTGGAAATGGAATTAGATGTTTTTCAAAATATATATATGAAAATAATATAATTAAAAAGGATGAGATTAAAATCGAAACTCTTAAGGGAATCATGATTGCAAAACTTACTGTGGTTAATAATAAAGTTAAAAGTGTGGAAATTGATATGGGACCACCTATTCTGAATTGTGAAGAAATCCCTGTTATTTTAGATAGTCCTGTAAATAGATGTGTTAATGAACCATTAGTAATCTTAGATAAGATCTTTAACTTTACTGCTGTTTCAATGGGGAATCCGCACGCAGTTATATTTGTTAATGAACAGCTAGACGATAACAAGTTAACCATGTATGGGGCAGCAATAGAATCTCATGATCGTTTTCCTAATAAAGTAAATGTTGAATTTGTAAAAGCAATTTCAAAGGAAGAAAGTATAGTAAGAGTATTTGAAAGGGGAGTTGGAATTACTAAATCATGTGGTACAGGAGCTTGTGCAACTGTTGTTGCGGGGACTATATTAGGTATTTTTAAAGAGAATGTACCAGTATTAGTACATAACGATGGAGGAGATTTAAAAATAACATATACAGGTAAAAGTGTTTTTATGGAAGGTCCTATAGAAAAAGTTTTTGATGGTGTGCTTAAAAGAATAGAAATTTAAAGATTTACTTTTTAAGATAAGAATTATTTGATTCTGTAAGATATTAATCACATAAATAACCTAGTTTTTTGATATTATGAATTATATAGACTGGTTGGATTATAAGGATTTAGAATATCGAGATGGCATTCTATACTTTGCTAATTTGAATACTCTTGAAATTGCTGAGAAATTTGGCACTCCTATTTATGTTATTAATGAACAAATGATTCGAAAAAGATATCAAGGATTAAAGGAAATTTTGAATTCAGTATATATAAAAAATAGGATTTACTTTGCGGTAAAATCAAATACAAATTTATCAGTTTTAAAAATTCTAGTTTCTGAAGGATCTAATTTTGATTGCTCATCAACAGGAGAAATTTATTCATGTTTAAAGGCAGTTGTTCCGCCAGATCGAATAATTTATACAGGAAATATGTTTACAAACGAGGATTTCGAATTTGCAGTTGAGAAAGATATTGTTATTAACTTAGATAGCTATGGTCAATTAAAAAGGCTAGTAAAAATCTATGAGAAAAAAGGAAAGGAAAAAGATATAATTTCATTCAGGTTTAATCCAGAACTTGGAGCAGGCCATCATCCTCATACTATAACAGCAGGGAAAGAAATAAAGTTTGGGATTTTAGAACATCAGATGGTAAAAGTGTTTTCAAAAGCAAAAGAATTTGGTTTCAAAAAATTTGGGATTCATCAACATATCGGCTCAGGAATAACAGATGCTACTGACTATAAAAAACCAACTGAAAAATTTATAGCTATCATAGAAAGGATAGCAAAATCGTTAGAAATTCATTTTGAATTTGTTGATTTTGGAGGGGGTCTTGGTATCCCTTATCATCCTAAAACAAATCCTTTAGATTTAAAAAAATATAGGGACATTGTACTTAATAGTTTCAAAGAATTAGTAGAAAAAGGAGATATTGGAGAACCATTTTTTTTTATTGAACCAGGACGATTCATTTCTGCTGAGTCGAGTATTATATTAACACAAGTTAATACAATAAAAGATAATGGCTTTAAATTATTTGCTGGGATTAATGCTGGATTCAACACTTTAATTCGACCAACTATGTATGGATCATACCATCATATTATTATTTGTAATGAAAAAAATAAGGATCAAATAATAAAATATGATATCGTTGGGCCTATATGTGAATCGGGCGATGTACTTGGTAAAGATCGAAAATTACCTGAATTGAATGAGGGAGATTATCTTGCAATATTAGATGCTGGTGCTTATGGTTTCACTATGAGCAGCCCTTATAATTCAAGACCAAGACCTGCAGAAATTTTAATAAACGACGGGAATTCATATAAAATTCGCAATGAAGAAACTTTTGATGATCTGATCAGAAATCAAACTCTTCCAGATTATTTAAAATAAATAGTCTTTTTATCAAACTGAAACAATAAAAATAAAAATCCGAATCTATTACTTTTTTATTGAGATAAAATTATAAAAAGTGAGACTGTTAGGGCTTGGATACCCCTTAATATTCTCGATGAAGTGTTGGCATAATGAAATCTGAATTTCTTATTATAACTAAGAAGATTAATGATAATACTGATCTGCACTGATCTTTTTTATAATTTTTATCTCAAACTTCAAAACTCAAAAATGATTATCTTCGCAAAGTTTTAATTCATGCCAAGAACTTCACTTGTAGAGTAGATTTTGTTTTCTTTTGCGTATGCGATAAACTTTATTGCCTTTATAGCTCCATTAGCAAAACATTCTCTACTATGAGCTTGATGTTTCAGTTCAATTCTTTCTCCAGGTCCAGCATACAATATCGTATGATCTCCTACAATATCACCAGCTCGAATAGAGTGAATTCCGAGTTCATTTTTCGCTCCAACTGAACGTTTATTTGGGCCTCTGCTACGGCCAAACTTAGCGATCCGTTCAAAATTAGAACCAAGTGTATTGCTTATTATCTGCCCTATTTTTAATGCAGTACCGCTTGGAGCATCAATTTTTCTATGATGGTGTGCTTCTAGCACTTCAATATCCCAATCAGCTAAATATTTTGTTAATATTGTTGCCATATTAAAGAGTACATTAACACCAATAGCCATGTTTGGTGATATAACCGCTGGTGCTTTTTCCTTTTTTACAATTTCTTCAAATCTAGTAAGAAATTCTTTCGATAAAGCAGTTGTACCAATAACACACCTTATACCATTCTCTACACATATTATGCAATTCTTTTCAGTCGCATGCGCTACTGTGAAATCTACTGCTACATCTGGGTGAGTTTCATCAATAACATCTTGTAATTTATTTACATCAGATATTTTTATTTTGCGTGGATCATTTGCACCTACAATAAAGCCTAATTCATTGCCTATTTGATTAACATCACATGCAGCGACCATATCTAGTTCATTATCTTTTAATGCTAAATTACTAATCAGCTTCCCCATCGAACCAGTTGGTCCTAAAATTAATAGTTTAATCAATATTAAAACCTCAACTACTATCTAAATTAAGTTTAAATATTCCAAAACATTCCTTATTTTCTTTTGATTTTCCTCTAATGGTGGAGTAAGGGGCATTCTCATCCTTTTGTTCATTAACCCCATTATCTCAGCAGCAAATTTTACTGGCCCTGGATTTGTCTCGACGAATAACACCTTAAATAAATCATATAATTCTAATTGCAAATTTCTTGCTTTTTCCCATTCATTATTTAGCATACTTTTTGTAAATTCAACCATTTTTGAGGGAATAATATTTGAAGCAACACTAATAACCCCTTTTCCACCTAAAGCCATAATATGATATGTCATACTGTCATCTCCGCTTAAGACTATAAAATCATCGGGAGTCGTTTTGATTATTTTTGTAATTTGATCAATATTTCCACTGGCACATTTAATCC
>JBHLKB010000204.1:0-5270 GCA_048887205.1 Candidatus Hodarchaeota archaeon | reverse complement strand
TAAAATTAATCTTAATTAGAAAATTAAAAGAGAATCCAAATAATTTCATATATTTTTTACAATGCTTAAATGAGTGTGGTTTTGATGATATAATTTATGTTTTGAATAAATATGGAGTTTACAACGTTTTATATCTCTTAAACCTAGACGAAGAATTATCTAATAAAGTAAAAAAAAACATGGTTAGATATAATATAAAAAAACTCGATATAGTATCTTTAAATGATAACACACAAAATTTAATCCATTTAGCAAAAAAGGCGATTTCCGAGTTGAATTTTCAATATATTAGAGAAATTATAGATCGATCTGATAATATCTCCGAATTTGACTTATTAAACATAATTAATGAAGATATTAATGAATATCCAGATCTATTAAAAGTTTTAGAAGAAAAAACGGGAACGAGTATAGACAATTTAAGAGAATACATTAGAAAAAAGCAGGTTATCGATAAAGTATTTTTAAATGAACTCAAATTGAAAAATTACTCTCAACTATTACTTGTTTTAGAGTTTGAAGAAATTATAAATAAACTAGCAAAGGATATTTTCTTTTATATCTTATCCAAGATTTTCAGACAACTTAGTAGAATAATAGAATTGTATTTTAAAGTCTCTAATGATAGATCAATTTTCCTCTTAGCTTTAAAAAAAATCCATGGAATAACTGAATCAGAAGATTGGGTCAAAATCAAACTTGAAGAGTTGATTATTCAGCGATTAAATAAAAGACAAGAAGAACTCGTAATTGTTTTCAATGCTGTTAATCAACCATTTTTGGTCAATGGATTCATTTTAGCCAGATTGACGGAAATATCCTTAAAAAATGCGATATCAGATTTGAAGGACAAAGAAAGTCCTATATATGAGGGAATAGCTCCATTGAGGTTAAAAACAGATTTAATTTCTCCAATTTCATATTGTATTGGTTATGATATAATTAAAAGATTTGAAAAATCTGAAGAATCACGTAAATCTGAAGTAGAAAAAATTATTGAATCTAAAGAAAAAGAAAAAGAAGAAAAGGCAAAAAGATTACGTGAAGAACAAGAATTAAGTACTTTAAACTGGATTGAACGGAGAATTACAAGTTCACTTATGCGAATTAATAGTCCGGGAATTAACCCAAATCAGTTATATTGGCAAGAAAAAGATACAAAAATAGCTACAGATAATATCAAACTTCATAGTGAATTAAAAGGGGATCCAATAGAGTTAATCAGCCAATTTTTTAACTTTGCTATTAAAACTCTTACTTCAGATATCAAAATACCAGATTATGAGAAAATTAAAAATATTGTAAATAATACTACTGAAAAAGTTTTAATGAAAAGACTCGGTAAAATACCTAATATTGAAGAAAAGCGTAACTTACTTGAGGGTGAAAGGTATGAAATTGGTGCTCAAATTGCTCAGAAAATAGGTCGTTTATTAGATAAAGCATTATATACAAAATTTAAAAGTACGCAAAAATCACTTTAGAATCTCATATATAAATCATTTTTCAGAAATAATAAAGGTATTAATATATTCTTTATTTAATTTATTTAAAAGCTCGAAAGAAAATAAGGATTATCCTCTTATGGTTTCAATATTTTCGTGGATTAAAAAAGAACTTACATATTTGAAAGATTCTTTTTTTGAGATTATTAAAGGTATGTTTTTTGTAATTTTAGCTTCTTCTGGTTTAGCATGTGCAATATTATTAAGATATTTAGGATTTGATGGAACTATAATCTCATTTTTTGGAATTTTAACTGAATTTATCTCATTAATTTTATGCTACTTCTTATTTCGAGGATATTTAAAACCAGAGGAAAAAACTGAACCTTCAAAGTTAAAAGAAAAGAAAATATGATGAAAAATTGATTTAAATAAAAGTTTCCCATGGTCTTTCATCAATTCGTTTAGAGATTAGATATTCTCTAATATCTCTCTTCAATATATTTGGTTCATATTCCCAGGTTCCTTCTTTGTTAAATGAAACACATCGAATTGATTTAATATTCAATTTGGCTTTAAGTAAATATCCATACATAGCAACCTGTGGGAGCGAAAGTAAGAAATTTCCCTCTGGTTTATAATCAATCACCTTAATTATGTCGTTTTCTATTTGAATCAAATCAATATGTCCTGTGACCACTTTATTTTTTTTATTACTCCAAATCGGAACTTCTACTGCAATAGCATCCTTGTCCTTAATTAAAATATTTTTTAAAATGGGCTCATGTCCGGGGGCACCTGTAATATTATTCACTCGATAAATATTAAAAACATTTTGGGCATATTTTGATAATTTTGAATTAGAATCAAAAACTTTGATTTTACCAGATCTTATAAGTTTTTTACTAAAACTTCTTATAAAAGCAGTTTTAATGCCTTTAATTTTAAATTGAGATACCCTAGGAAATTCTCTTGAATTGAATAGATTATTAGGTATTGTTCCTTCGTAAATTTTTTTAAAATGTTCTTTGAGTCTTTTTAATTCATCTATATTCGAAGTTAATTGAAGGAATTTATTTTTATGATGTTGCTTATTCCAATTAAATAAATAGGGAATGTTTTGATGAATGTATAATTTATTTTTAAGCAATTTTTAGCTCTCTTTTAATTTGCCAAATCTAGATAGTATATTAAATATTAGTTTTGATTTAAATTAAAGAATTTTAATTATTAAAAGGAATATGTTAACAATTTATTAATTTGGTAAGAAAATTTAGCTCTTCTCGCCCGACATAAATTAAAACCAGACACTTAAATACATATAGCATTGAATTATAAGGGATTATGTAAATGAAAAGTGTTTAAAAATCATAATAAAATTTAAACATCATATAAGATATTTTATTAAGTATAAGTTATTTATAATATAAATGGAGGACCTATAGCCTAGCCTGGATAGGGCATCGGACTTCTAATCCGAAAGTCGCAGGTTCGAATCCTGCTAGGTCCGATATTTCCCCTACACAATAGATTGGCAATTGCCATATTTATTTACTATTCTTCTAACCTTTTTCGAAAAGTATCTCCCTTCTCTGTTAAGAAGTATTCATTGTTAGTTTTTTTTATAAGTCCTAACTCAAGTAAAACAGGGATTCTTCCGTTTATACAAGAAGCTGGCAAGCCAGAAAATAATTTGATTGTTTCATAATTTCTAGCACCTTTATTAATTGCAACTAATATTTCAATTCCCATATACCCTAAAAGATTTTTTAGGTCTTCTAGAGTTTCTTCCTTTTTATTCATTATAAAATACTTGAATAGATATTTTTTTCTGGGGATTCCATTTTTTAATTCTTTATTATTCTTACTTCTTGAAATTTCCTTGCTTTTTCCTTTCCAATGTCATAAATTTGTAGTTTCGGTTTCTTTTGGTAATAATTTTCTCATCCATTCAGGAAATGTTGTAGTAATTTGTAAATCTGTCTTTAAAACAATATAAATTTCATCAATATAATTTAATTCTTCAATAACATCATAGTTCTTTAAGAAATCTATATTTTCCATTAAATAATCTAAAGATTTCTTTGACACTAATTTCGGTAAATTATCTTTTGATATTAGTCCATTTCTTAGCTCCGAAAGAACATTATATTTTTTTGGGTCTGCCATTATTTGAAATAATTTAAAGGCATCATCTTTAAGTTCCTTAGCAGTATTCTTCTCATATTCACTAAAGTATTCTTGAACTTTGGGAAGCAGCAATTCTATCAGTTCAGGTTTATCATCAATATACTCAATAACACTTTCTGGTGGTATTCTTTCAGCATTCACTTCTTTTAGCAAAAGCACATATTTTTCTACTAAACCAATCTGATTAATAAAAATGAATTGTTTATCGACTAAAATTTCGATAATTTCATCGAAATCATTTGTAGAAAACTTCTCAAGATACCATTCTCTTAACCCTTCTAATGAGATAGGTCCTTCTGATAACTTTTCTAATGTTTTGAATATATTTCTATCATTTAATAAAATCGCTATTTTCTCTTCTTCTGTTTTTTCTCTAGTATCTTCGATTATTACCCAATATAAATTGTTTACCCATGCTTGAATTAATGAATAATTTTTCAATATAATTTCAGTGTCTTCTTCATGATAATCTTTTTCATTTATATAAAAACCTGTATATATCTCTTCATTTGATTGTAATTGCTCCGAAAATTCAGTACACAAAATTGAGATTTTCTCTTCAATCTCGGGAGAGATTTGTTGATCAAGGATTATAGAAACCATTAACATTTCTTTGTTTCCTCGCGCCCAATCTGAATGAACCTCAAAGTAATAATTCATTGATTTTAGATTTTCAAATGAATGCGTAAAAAAACCCTCACTAAATTGCTGATCCATGATATTAGCGATTTTGACTGATAATTCCTTATCTAGTATATCCTTTGGATAAGAATAAAATACTAAAGGACCAATTTTTCGATGAAAATATGATAAGGCAACGATAGTCTTCAATTAATGAATCTCCATAGCGATCTGTTTATTAAATAGCAAGAACAGCAATAATTCTCTGTTTAACTTAAAATAAATTAATATTGAAGATTATATATTATTAAAGATAAATAAATTTATCTTATCTTAATCTCTAATATCATAAGATAATTAATATAATCAATCAAATTACAATATTTTTATAAATTTAAGAAAATAACTGATTGTGACAATGTGCCCCATCAAATTAATTGGATTTGATTTGGATGACTGTCTGTTTGACTCAACAGGTTTATCTGAAAGAGCTAGAATTAAAGGAATTGATGCAATGATTGAATTAGGTTTAAAAATAGATAAAGAAAAAGCAATTCGGATCATAAAAGAAATAGTAGGAGAATATGGCTCAAATTCTTCAAAACATTATAATTACTTCCTTAGAAGATTGAATCAAATGGATGAAAACATAGAATATATCTCTTATAATGACCGATTTAAATACATCGCTGCTGCTGTTATGGCATACCATGAAGAAAAAGTTAATTCAATAAAATTATATGACGACGTTGAGGATTGTTTAAAAAGATTACACAATTTAACAATAAAGACAGCTATTATAACTGATGGAATCCCAATAAAACAATATGAAAAGATTTTGAGGCTTAATATTGATCATTTAATTGATTTAGTAGTTATTTCAGATGAAATTGGGATTAAAAAACCTAATCCGGAGTTATTTAATTATTGCCTAAAAAAATTTGCCGTGAAAGGTCAAGAAACAATATATGTGGGGGACCGTATTGATAAAGATATAATTCCTGCTAATTTTAA
>JBHLKB010000203.1:0-5299 GCA_048887205.1 Candidatus Hodarchaeota archaeon | reverse complement strand
GAGGTAGATACTGTGCAACAAAAGAAAAATAAGCGAAAAGAATGGCTTGAATGGTATAGTAAATCAAAATCCGAGAAAGAAAGTTATTAATACAAGCTTAAATAAGCAATTCTAACAAATAATTGAATTCTATTTAGAAAAAAGCAAAAAAAGAGTCGTATTGTTTTATACTTTTTAACTATTCTTTAACTGTCAAATTTTTTTTCTAAAATATCTTCTAATAATTCTAATAATTTTATTGCTGGTATATCAAGCAGAGTTATCTCTAGGTGCCTTCCGCGTGTGGCATCCTCGATCCTTACTGTTTTGGAAGCAACAATTTTTAGTTGAGTAAGTTGACGCACATATTTTCTAAAACTCATTTTGACGTGAGGTTCTATTGAATAATTTTCGCATATTACATTATATTCCTCAAATGCATCATCAACTAAAGTAAAGGGAGTATCAGTATTAGTTAATGAACGCACAATTCCATATAAAGCTAATAGTTCTTGATCATTTAATTGATCAACAATATCATTTCTAAATGTGGGATATACATCATTCGAAGCTTCTCTAATAATATCTGCTGAAATACGATTCAATCCTTCCTTATCACAATATAAACCACTTTTTCGCAAGATCTCGATACCATGCCTCATGTTTTTATGATCTACTACAATTTGAGCAATCATCGTTAAAATGTTAATATTATCAATAACATTTTCTTTTAATGCAAGTTCACTACGATATTGCAGGATTTGCATGGATTCCTCAAAATTATAGGGTTTAAGTAGTATTTTTTCATTTAATCTACTTAAAATCCTCTCATTCTCAATTTTCATCCAATCTTTATTTCTAGAAACTAAAAGTAATGATAACTTTGCATTTTGATGACCAAAAGTTTCTGCAATATCCAGTAAAGCTAATACCTCATCAGGGTTTAAAAGGTGAATCTCATCAATTATGAGAAGCATATATCCTTTCTCCCGAATTAATTGTGAGAGAATCAGCTTTAAGGCCTCATCGTCACTAAATCCCCTCCCACTGCCATGTTGATATTTAGCAAGTAATTCTCTGATTATCTTACTTTTAGAGCGAAAAGTGATACAATTAAAATATTCTAAAAAAAGTTTTACATCATTATCAATTGCTATAGTTTTAAAATTTTTTCCAAAATACCGCGCAGTACAAGTTTTTCCCACTCCACCCTTCCCTAAGATCAAACAATTAATAGAAGGTTGCTCTTCTTCCTCTACGATCCTCCTATAATTGAATATCAACGTTTTTAAAACATCATCTCGACAATATAACTTTTCTGGTACCCAGCTTAAATCAAGGGAACTCGCTTGTCTAAAGACTGACTTCTTCATGAATTGCTTTCTGAATTCATCCTCATCCATAGTTAATCGAGAAAAACTGATATTTCATTTTGATGTATATGTATTAAAAGAACAATTTAAGTATAAATTTTCTTATACATGTCGAGTTAAGATTTTTATATAAAAATTTTTTTAACATAAAGAAGTGGAAGTTTGTATTTTTCTGTGTTACTATGTTTTCTTATCCTGTGTTAATACCAATATTTAAACTTCAGAAAAAAAAATTATCCTAGATCTCAATAAATCTTGTTATTTTTACAAATACAAATTTCTGACACATAATTTTATATATTTATATTACTAATTTATTTCAAATAAGTTTGGAGTATCTATTTGCCAAATAGAATTATGTTAAAATTTATTCGTAAAAAATTATATCGGAAATACAAGAAAGAGAATTTAATTAAACGGCATGAAGAAGAGAAATTAAAAGATGTCACAGATTATCGAGATATCAGAAGGGGTCTAGGTTGTGGCTTAGGGAGTTAAAAATTTTGTAACATATTATAGATAAATAGATTGATTCCAAAAAGCTTAAATTTTTTCATTATTACTCAAAGGGTGCATCTGAGAGTAAGATTCTTTTAATTTTGTTATATCATTTTTTGCATAAATTCTTGTTGTATTTGGGTTTGAATGTCCTAAAATATCTTGCAATTCACTAATATCCATACCTGAACGCCTTAAATGTGTTGCTCCTGTATGCCTAAAGACGTGTGGAGTGATAATTTTAGAATCATTAAATCCACATTTTTCCTTAATTGTTTTAATATCTGCTTGTACCACTCGTGGATTTAACTTCTGATTTCTCGTATTAACTAATAAATAATCCTCAGTATCATACATTATGCGATTTTTAAGATAATCCTTTATAATCTCTAAAGTTTTTTGATCAACAGGAACAATTCTCTCTTTGTTTCCTTTTCCACGTAATCGAATATATCCTTTTTCAAAATCAATGTCTATAATTTTGATGTTACATAACTCACTCACTCTTGCCATTGTTGAATACAATAACCTAACAATCATATAATATCGTTCAGATTTTCGAGAATTAAATAATTGACGATCTTTCAATTTATTTAAAATTCTTTCCATATCTGAAATTCGTAAAAACTTAGGTAAGCTTTCTTCAAGCTTTATTTTAGGTGTTTTAATGGTATTCATAGGATTTTTTGACAGAAATTCATTCAATTCTAAAAATTTAAAAAATGCTCTCAAACAGGCGATTTTTCTTCCAATCCCTTTTTTTGTATAGTTTAATTCATTTAATTTTTTCAGGAATAATCGTATTTTTTGACGTAATAGAGGAGATTTAATTTGCTGATCTCCTATGAGCTCAATAAATTTCTGAAGGTCGTATCGATATGCGTTAATGGTGGAGGGAGCACATCCTTCTTCAACTTCTTTTGCTATTAAAAAATCTTTTAAAAAATCAGATATTTTGTAATTTTCCATATTATATGGAAATCATCGAGATAATACAAAATATAGTATAATATGCAGATATATATTAGATTGAAGGCTTTATTTTTTCAGTCCTTCTCCATACCATCCTTGTCTAATATATAGGTATGCATTCATTGCTGCTGTTGTTGCTTCCCCTACGGCTGTTGTTACCTGTCTTATTCCACCAGTTACGTCTCCCGCCGCATAAATACCTGGAAAATTTGTTTCTTGATTTCTATTAACTTTGATACAATTATCCTCATCAAGTTCAATACCAGCCTCTCTTGCTATGTCACTCTGGGGCTCAACTCCTATCGCAATGAAAAGAGCTTTTACATTTATTTTAGAAATTTCACCTGTTTCATGATTTTTAATAACTAATTCTCCCAGTTTATCATTTATAGCTACAGCTTCTTCAATAGTACAATTATACATTGGCACAACATTGGGTAATGAATCCACCTCATCTGCAATACATGCTTCTGCGCGCATACAATGTCTTCTGTGAATGAGATAAACTTTTTTTGCTATACCTGAAAGATAAATTACTTCTAGCCCTGCGGCATTACTCCCCCCAACTGTAGCAACTACTTGATCTCGAAATAGAGGGCCATCACATGTAGCACAGTAGGATATACCATTACCTACTAATTCATACTCATTAGACAATCCAAGTGAAAGATGTTTTGAACCAGTAGCAATTATTATCGCCTTGGCTTTTGTGTATCCTTCATAAGTAGTTATTGTCATTTCCTTTGGATTGATTGCAGAGACTTTATTAAAAAAAAAAGTAGTTCCCCAATTTTCAGCTTGTTCCCTCATTTTTTCTGTCAATTCAAGGCCATTAATAGTATCAAATCCGGGATAATTTTCAATCTTGGGAGCTGTCCCAGCTAAACCCCCAAAAGCTTTACCTTCATAGAGAGCAGTTTTTAAACCCATTCTTCCACCATAAATTGCTGCGGTTAATCCAGCTGGTCCACCACCTATAATTGCTAGCTCTACATCATTTTTAATTGACACTTTTAAACCTCTCTATTTGATAATATGTTCAAATTTACTCATAATAATCATAATAAAAGTATAAATTTTTTCTAATTTTTTATCCAGTGAATTATATCAAATAAATAACAGGTTATAGTATCTATTTATAATTAATTTTATTCCTTCTGTAATTGCCGAAGATATTTACAAGCATTTATTCCTGCTCTAGCACCCTCTGCAACGGCAAAAACTACTTGAAAAATTCCACCAGTACAATCACCAGCAGCATAAACTCCTTTAAGATTTGATTTTTGTTCTTCATCAACTTTAATATTTCCTAAATCATCTAATTCAACTCCTGCTTTTTTGAAAATTGAATTAGAGGATATATGAGACAAAATAAATAAACATTTTAGTTCAAATTCCTTTATTTCTTCAACTTCTTCTGACTCAGGTTTTGTAGGTTTACATAAAATTTTTTGAATCATACCCTCTGAATTTGGAACTACTTCAATTACTTCCATATTTTCAATAACTTCAATTCCTACTTCTTTTACTTCATATATCTTTTCAGGCAATTTTTCAATCCCAACATCAGTGATGATATGTAAAATACAACCCATTTGTTTAAGAGCTAATGCTTCTTCTAACATTTCTTCATCTCTACCATATAAGTAGACAACTTTATCCTTATATATTGGTCCATCGCTTAATGCACTATAGGAAACACCATACCCAAGCAAATTTTCCTCTCCTTTTATGATTTCTTTTCGAATTCCTCTCCCAGTAGCAATAATAACCACATCAGAGGTTATGTTAGCTGTTCTGGTTGATGTGATGTTTACTCCCATTCCAAGCATTAGTGAAATCACATCCCCTTTAATAATTCTCACATTTTCTGAATAACTTTCAGCATGAAGTCTAAATTTTTCTAATAAATGCTTTCCCTTAGTATCAATTTCTCCAGGCCAGTTTTGAATTTCTTTTGTTCTTGTTAATGCTGGCAATTCTTTTCCATCGAGAATAATTACATCCCTATTTGCCCGGGCACAATAAATACCAGCACTTAACCCTGCTGGACCCGCTCCAATAATTAAAACTTCACATTTTAGTTCATCCATTTGCTTTACCTCATAGATTGCTATATTATAACTATTAAAAGAAGCGTTAAGTGATAATTTATTGTATTATCCATTTTTGGTTATAATAAATATAATATCCAAATAAATTTAATATTATGATTATAAAATCTCCTTCTAAAGGCAAATAACAATTTATATGACAAAACTAAATAAATAGATAGAAACTTCACTATAAAATCGAGGTTATATCTTTTGAATAAATAATATTCTCACAAGGATACCCCACATATGAAAACTTCCCATATCTTCTAATTTCTCTGCAAGAAATAACACTCTTAAGCCAACCACTTTAAATTCTAAGGGTAAATTTATTGGATCGTAGTGATCGCCATCATCTGAAATTATCCCAAAAAAACCACCTTC
>JBHLKB010000202.1:0-5312 GCA_048887205.1 Candidatus Hodarchaeota archaeon | reverse complement strand
CGGGATTGCTCTACCAACTACGACAGACATAGCATAGTCGATATAGCTACTTTTCATTTCGTATTTTAACAATATCTCTTCAATCTGTTCTGAAGTCAATTATAACCCCTTTTTAAATTGTTTAAATTAAATAAGTCAGAATTAAATATCTAACGTTTTAACTTCATCAAAATTGCTAATAATAAATTTCTTTCGAGCTTTTACTTCTTTACCCATCAACTTGGTAAATATTAAATCATTTTCTAAATAATCTTCATAGGTGACTTTTTTAAGCCTTCTTGTATCTTTATTCATGGTTGTTTCATAAAGCTCTTCAGAATTCATCTCACCTAAACCTTTAAATCGTTGAATCTTCACTGATTCCGTATTTTTTAATTTATATTTTGCTTTGATGTCATTAATAAGATTCTCTTTTTCTGTATCTGAATAAACATACTCTTTAGCTTTTTTGTAAGTCACTTTATATAAGGGAGGTACAGCAATATAAAGGTGCCCTTCATCTATTAAAGGTCTTAAATATCTAAAAAAGAAAGTTAATAATAGTGTTTCGATATGAAAGCCATCGATATCGGCATCACACATGATTATGACCTTATGGTATCTCAATTTATTTATGTCAAAGCTTTCTTCATTCTCTTCACCGTTTTCTTCTAAATCCCCATTTTTTCCATCTATTAAGCTAGCCTCTTGAAATCCAACACCTAAAACTTTTATAATGGCTTGGATTTCATGATTTTGTAATACTTTATCGATTCTAGCTTTTTCAACGTTAAGAATTTTACCTCTAATCGGAAGAATAGCTTGATATGTCCTGTCTCTTCCTTGTTTTGCAGGACCCCCTGCTGAATCACCTTCTACGATGAAAAGTTCTACTTGCTCTGGATCATTTGAGGAACAATCAGCAAGTTTTCCTGGCATTCTAGCACTATCTAATGCTGATTTTCTGCGAATTAGAGATCTTGCTTTTTGAGCTGCTTCTCTGGCTATCTTTGCATTGATAGTTTTTAAAACAATTTTTTTAGCAGTTTGTGGATGTTCTTCTAAATACTGAGTTAATCTATCGGTTACAATTTGACTTATAATTTGTCTTATTTCTGGATTACCGAGTTTAATTTTTGTTTGGCTTTCAAATTGTGGGTCAGGAAGTTTAATAGAAATGACTGCTGATAATCCTTCTCTTGTATCAGCTCCACTTAAAACATGTTCCTTATACTTTTTCTCCCTATAATTTTCCACGTATGAATTAAAAGTCCTTGTTAAAGCAGATTTAAATCCAGTTAAATGTACTCCACCTTCTATGGTATTAATGGTATTAGCGTATGTTAAAATATTAGTTTGGTATCCTTGGTTATATTGCATAGCTATATCACAGTATATGGTTTCTCCATTCTCATCCTTCAAAGAATCACTTATATATATAATATCATTATGTAGTGGTTGTTTGTCCTTATTTAGATATGATATAAATTCTTTAATGCCTCCCTCATAATGAAATTCTTCTTTTTCGTCATTGAATTTGTCATGAATTTCAAATCTGGTATGGGGAGTAAGAAATGCTAGCTCTCGCATTCTTGCACTTATTGTATGCTCATTGAAAATAGGTTCATTTGGTTCTAAATCAAAAATTTCTTCATCAGGGTAAAAAGTTATTTTAGTATAGGTTTCTTTTGTTTTTGTTTTTATTATTTTTGGTTCTGAAGCCTTTTTACCTTTTGAAAACCTTTGACTGTAATGTTGTCCATCCCTGCATACTTCTACATCCATCCATTCTGTCAAGGCATTAACTACCGATAACCCAACGCCATGTAATCCTCCCGAAATTTTATAACTTTTGCTATCAAATTTACCTCCAGAATGCAGATACTCCATTATCACTTCTAGAGCAGGTCTATTATATTCTGGATGAGTATCAATTGGAATCCCTCGCCCATTGTCATATACTTGAACTGAATTGTTTTTATAAAGAGTAATTTTTATCTCGTCAGCAAACCCTCCCATAGCTTCATCAACAGAATTATCCAAAACTTCAAAAATAAGGTGGTGAAGTCCAGTTTTCCCTGTAGAACCTATATACATAGCAGGACGCTTGCGAACTCCTTCCAAGCCTTTCAAAACCTTAATATCATCTGCATCATAAGAATTTTGATTAGATGGTTTATCAGCCATGAGAGAACAAGCTTATATAATTTAAATTGTTATCATAAAAATATTTAAAATACCACAATATTTTATCGATATACATATAAAATAAGGAAATTAACACTTTTAAATATATGTCAACTTTTTCACCACTTTATAAACATTCAAAAAGAAGTACCCTTATTAATAATAAACCCGAAAGAAGAACATATTAACTAAATAAAATATTTAGAAGAGATTATCATTAATCTTTAAGATATTGCCTTAAGCAGCTCTAATTTCAAGAATGATTTTTTGAAAAAAAAATCGTGGTTTATATGTTTCTTCGAAGCTCTTCAGCCATCTTCACGATCTCTGAAAGTTGATCATTCACATCGTGAGTTCGGATCATGTGAGCTCCATTAAACACTGCTATTGTTGTTGCAGCGAGCGTTCCATTCAATCTATTTTCAGGATCAGGGATATTTAATGTTGTACCAATAAAGGATTTTCTTGAAATTGCCACTAATAAGGGCTTATTCAGTTCTTTTAGTTTTTGAAGATTCGCTATTATCTTCAAATCGTATATATGTGTCTTTTTTTCAATCCAATGACCAATTCCTGGATCTAAAATAATTTTATTTTCATCATAACCTTTTTTTTTCAGATTTTTAATAGTAAGATTAAACTCTTCAGTGATTTCTTCAATTGTACATAGATCTCCAGGAACTTTTTTAGAGGCCATGATAATTAGAGGAAGATCTTTATCAATAATAAAGTCAGCTAAAGATGGATCCGTTTTCAAGCAACTTACATCATTCATAATAATTTTTCTGTTTTTTTTATTAGCAATTTCAAATGCTGCTTCTGTAACTTTACGATATTGGGTATCCACAGATATTATTATATTGCTTGGAATGATTTCACAAACATTTTCCATAGCAACTTTCATTCGGTTTGTTTCTTCTTCTATTGTGATTTTTTCAGACCATGGAGCTGTAGAACGGCCGCCAATATCTATAATATGAGCCCCATTCTTTATCATGTTAGAAGCAGCATTTCTAATCTTTTCAGGTTCTTCATATACAGAACCTCTATAAAATGATTCAGGACTCAAATTGATCACTCCCATTATAACAGTGGGAAATTCATCTCCAATTTCTAAAAAATCAAATAATTTTGTGTATATCTTCTTCATTATTTATCTATAAAATGAAAAAAATATATCAAATAAGTATTATTCTATTATGTGCCATGGAACTGTTTTCAATAAGACTTCCCCTTATAAAAAAACATGATAATCTATTAGAAATAATTATTCAAACAATCAAGGATGAAGGAAAATCCTTAATTGAGGGAGATATCATTGTTATAGCAGAGAAAATAGTTGCTACGTCTCAAGGAAGAGTAAAAAAGTTGTCTGAAGTGGAAAATGTCTCAGTACGTGCTAAAAATTTAGCAAAAGAATACGATATGGATGAGAGATATGTTGAGTTAATATTACAAGAAGCTTCTATGGTTCTTGGAGGAATGAGGCATGTTATACTAGCAAAAGTAAATGATTTTCTTATAGCTAATGCTGGTATTGATCAATCTAATGCAGGGATGGGTAATGTTGTTCTCTTGCCAAAAAAACTAAAGGAAGTAGTTTGGGACTATTGGAGGGATTTAAGGAACGAGTTTGGAATAAGTAATTTTGGAGTTATTATCGCAGATTCAAGAGTTCAACCTCTGAGAAAGGGTACGATTGGGATAGCAATAGCAACCGCGGGATTTGAGCCAGTAGAAGATTTAAGAGGTCAACCCGATCTCTTTGGGAGACCTATGGAGATAACAATGAGAGCGGTAGCTGATGATCTTGTAAGTGCAGCACAGTTTCTATTAGGTGAAGCTGATAATCAAACTCCAGTAGTAATAATAAGAGGGTGTAATGTTGAATTTACAGAAAACCCTAAAACAACTCCAGAAATGGCTCCAGAAGAATGTCTTTATATGAATATTTTTTCAAAATATCTTTTAAAAAGATCTCATAATGATTAAATATTAGGATTTAGCATATTCAATCTTTCAATGGAAGATTTTTGAATCTTCCAAGCACCATACGCTTGAATTAGGAAGCATAATGCCATAGCATTAACTGCTATATTTTGACCTGCCGCAAAAATCATTGATACTTCATGCTCGCTAGCACCAAAGGACATGATTAACAAAAATATAAACTGTATTATTCCAAAAATTATGTAGATTATCGCATAAAGATTAGGAAATGATTTATTCTGGAGAATAGCTAGAGTATAAAAAATTACCAATGGGAGTAGAGTTATAAATTTAAAAGCACCAAAACTCACATGTATAATATAAAAAAGATCTGCTGGTGTAAGGCTCGCACCAACCATCGACACTGATACAACTATCCCGAATAAAGAACCAGCAATACTGTAACCCTTTCCCTCTCCTTTTTCAATGAAGAAACGAGGAAAAGTGATAAAATATGGAATAAACAACACACCCATAAGGAATAATGAGATATTATATATCAAAAAAGAAATTAGGTTAGATTCTCCTGAATGTGCTATATACCTACCTAAATCGCTAAATAAATTCCTGAAAAATGAATAACCGACCGTATTGGGGTCAGAAAATGTTCCACCTGGATAAAAAAACATTGCTATATTAGTAAGGATAAGGAATTGGATACAACTAATAATAGCTAAAATAAAAACCTTCTGCCTCCAGTTTCTAACGATCATTAAGTTTTTCACTCTTTTGGTCTGTAAATATTTCAATGAACTTATTCCCAACATTTTTTAGTGCAGTATTTATGAATATCCCTTTTTCTATTTCCCCTGCTTTATACGCTTCAAAGCTTAATTTTATTTTTTCCCAATCAGATGATAATTTCTCTTTTAAAAAGGTTTTTAAGTCGTCTATTTTATCCATTTCTTCCATAATGTCAGAAATTTTTTCTCGGTACTCAGATTTAATCGTATATTTCTGCTTTTCTGCGCGCCTCCCTCGATATTTCGCGTCATATAAAAGTGTTATACAAATTATACAAATAACAATCGGGATAGGAATGCCCATTACTATAAAGTAACTTATGATAATTAAAGCTATTCCTACTACAAGAGCTATAAAACCTAAAAATGTAGGTACACCTCTCCAATTTTTTTGTTCTGTTAATATTTTTTTTC
>JBHLKB010000201.1:0-5316 GCA_048887205.1 Candidatus Hodarchaeota archaeon | reverse complement strand
CTTATGCTATTGTAGAATAATTTTAAAACTTTAATCCTTTTTTCTTTTTACAAATTTTTTCATAAAAATAAAAAAGAATGAAAAAATTGATTTAATAATTTAATTCTTACGTGGGGGGAGCATTCTCACCAATCTTTGACCCTCAATAAGAGAAATAGCATTTTCAGGGCAATGATAAGCACATAAACCACATCCAACACAATATTCTTCTATTCTTTCTGCTTTATCATCATCATTTAATTCAATAGCTTTATTATAACAAATATCTACACATGTACCACATCCTATACATAAATCTTCATCGATACTAGCCAAGTAATTACTTGCATTTACTACAGGGTAAATCAAACAGTTTCTTGCATTTAAGCAACAACAGCTACAGCAATTGCAAATAGCTACTTCTTCCTTGCTTACATCACCATGTAGATGATATGCTTTATGGACTAATCCAGCATCTTCACACTTTTTTAGAATTTTTAAAGCTTCTTCCTTAGAAACCAATTTAGAAAAACCATGATTAGAAGTATGTCTTGCAGATTTACCTAAAGTCATACAACTTGGCGTAAGTTCGATTTGCTTACAGGGATTCTCTAGAAATTCTTGATGTTGACGACAGTAACAGTTACCTACAGCTATATCATCATATTTTTCAATCAATTCTCTAATTTTTTGAGTCGGTAATATTTGTTCCGTGGGGACTTGTAGTTCTTCTTCTACGATAATGCTAATTTCTTTACCAGTTTCTAAATCTTCTAATATCGGGACCGTACGATCTATTGGTGGTATACTATTCAATTCAGCATTATATTCATCATATTGAGATTGGATTACATCGCTTTGTTCTTCATTCAACTTATGGAATAACCTTGCTATTTTATAATTATCCTCTGTTTTTTCAAGGTCCTTCATGAAAATATATTCAAATTGTCTATGCGTTGGTAATAATCGATACACCATCAAACCATAACGATTAGGTTGGTTGAATATTACACCGGTTTTTGCTAAGGCATCTGCTTTTTTTAGTATTTCTTCTTCAGATAATCCACTACTCTCCTTTAGCTGTTCCATTGTTTGGGAGATATTATTCTCAAAAGCCATTACAAGATCTAAATTTTCATCTTTAATAGTATATTTCAAAATATTAAACAATGTATCTGAAAATGGAAAAGCAAATCCCCCCGCTTTAATCAAAATATTAGCTACTTTTTTATAATCAGCTTCACTCATTTTTATCACTTATTAATGTTATTCCTTATGTTTAATTTATTTAGATACCATTTTGAAAAATGAAATGAAAATAAAGTTTTATTATTTATTAAAGAATAGTAAGATACAATAACAATATATTACGCAATGATCAAGTCTTGCAGATTTAACTTATTTATTTCTTCACTTCTTATTATATTATGTTATTACTTCTGTAATTAATCTTGTTTTTAGTTATAATGATTCTTATTGGAAAGATTTATTACAAATACCATTGAAATATATACCTTAGATATTAAAAGGTAGAAATAAATTATGATTCCAGAAGAAGTAAAGTATGTATTTCAACCCATTACCATTGGGGATGTGGAAATAGGTAATAGAATAATGATGGCACCTATGAATACGAGATACGGTTATGATGGATATGTAAAAGATCAATTAGTAGATTATTACGTAGAACGAGCTAAGGGAGGTGCTGGCTTTATATGTGTGGAAATGGGCATTGTAGATTATCCAAGAGGGAGCACAGCAGGAAAAGGTATGATTGCTACTGATAACGATAAGTATGTTCCTGGATTAAAAAAATTAGCAGATGCTATAAACAAAAATGGGTCAGTTGCATTTATTGAGTTATCACATGGAGGGAGATATTGTCATTCAGCTCTTACTGGGATGCAACCAGTAGCACCTTCCCCTATTCCTGGTCGTCTAGGAGAACCCCCTCGAGAATTAACCACTGAAGAGGTTGAAGAGTTGATTGAAAGATTTGGAGATTCAACTAGAAGAAGTGCTGAAGCAGGTTTTAAAGGGGTATTATTGATGGGATCAACTGGATATTTAATAAGTCAATTCGCGTCACCTCTTACTAATAAAAGAACAGATAGATTTGGAGGAGAAACTCCTGCGGAACGGGCAACTTTTATTGTTGAAGTAATTAGAAATATTAGGAAAAAGCTAGGAAATAAATTTCCTGTAATTTATAAAATTAGTGCTGAAGAATATATTGATGGAGGTACCACTCTTGAGGATTCTTTAATTATGGCGAAGAGAGCAGAACAAGCAGGGGTTTCAGTAATACATACATGGGCTGGTTGGCATGAATCACCAAAACCAATGTTGCCTATGTGTGTTCCAAGGGGAGCATTTGTATATTTAGCTGAAGCCATGAGAAATATTATAAATGTCCCTATTATGACTGGAGGGAGAATCAATGATATTCGATTAGCTAACGAAATTATAAGAGATGGAAGAGCAGATTTAGTGCATATGGGGAGACCATTTTTAGCTGATCCCTACTTTCTAAAAAAAGCAATAAAAGGAGACTTTAATGATATAAGGATGTGTATGGCATGTTGTCGTTGCTTTGATGCTATAGCAAGACAAAGACCAGTTGAATGTTCTGTTAATGCTGAACTAGGTAAAGAAACAGAAAAATTAAGAAAGGCAGAAGAATCGAAAAAAATTCTTATTATCGGGGGAGGGCCAGGTGGAATGGAAGCGGCAAGAGTTGCGGCATTAAGAGGTCATGATGTAATTTTATGGGAAAAAAATAACCAGCTTGGAGGGAATTTGATTACAGCTTCTATTGCTCCACATAAAGAGGAGACTAAGTGTGTAATAGATTATTTAACTCATCAGATGAAAAAATTGAATGTAAATATTATACTTAATAAAACAGCAACGCCTGAAACGGTGTTAGAAGAAGATGTTGATGAAGTCATCATTGCCACAGGTGCAAAACCTATTACTCCAGATCTTCCTGGAATAAATCGAAAAGATGTTGTTTTCGCTGTAGATGTTTTAAAAGAAGCTGTAGATACAGGAGATAATGTTGTGATAATAGGAGGAGGGATGATAGGCTGTGAAACAGCAGAATTTCTCACTTCCAAAGGAAAAAATGTTTCAATCATAGAAATGTTGCCAAAGATTGCTAGAGATATTGGTCCAACCTCTCGATGGTCAATTACCATGCGAATAAAGCGCTGGGGAATAAAGCAGTTCACTTCTTCAAAAGTTATCAGAATCTCTGATGAGGGTGTTGAAATTGAAAGAGAAGAAAAAATAGAGAAAATTCAAGGTGACACAATAATTATTGCAGCAGGTATGGAAGCAAATGATGATTTATTATATACTTTGAAACAGAAAATCCCTAATGTCCACAAGATCGGAGATTGCTCCCAAGCAAGAAGAATGTTAGAAGCAATTCACGAGGGTTATTCAATTGGTAAAATACTCTAAATTTATGATTAAAATCTAGAAAATTGTTATCCTATATGATCTATGAATCGAAATCATTTCCTTAATTACAGCATTCAAAATTATTTTAAAAAGATGGAAAAAAGATACTATTAAGTTTTGGGAATTATATTAAATTGGAAAGTAATATAAGTATCTTATCATGGTGGATTTTCTTCGATTCAAGATGATGGTGGCATAGTCATGAACTTGTACCTTATGCTTCGATAATCGGAGGAATTAGTATTTCTATCTCGATTTTTTATTTTTAATACACTCTTTTATGAATTCATAATAGATAGGGGACGGATTGTAGGGTCTTGATTTGAATTCAGGATGAAATTGTGTACCAACCATCCAATGATCTTTTCGTTTCAATTCTATACTATTAATAATTTTTCCCGTTTCATCTCGACTAGAGACTAGCATACCTTTTTCTTTAGCTTCATTAGTGATAAATTTCTCTTGGATATGAAATCTATGTCGATATCGTTCAAATATTACCCCTTGCTTATATGCCTCAAATAACCGTGTTTCCTTTTCTATAATTATTTTTTGAGCGCCTAATCTCATTGTACCCCCTTTTTCAGTAACCTCTTTCTGGCTTTCCAAAATATCTACAACTGGATAAGGAGTATTAGGGTCAAGTTCAGTTGAATTGGCATTTTTTAAACCGAGATATTTCCTGCAGAATGCTATAAAAAACAGTTGAGCTCCAAAACATATCCCCAAAAATGGAACTTTATTTTCCATGGCATAATCTGCAGATTTTATCATCCCCTCTATTGCTCGTTCCCCAAAACCTGGTGTAAGTAATATTCCATCGCAATCTTTTAACTCTTCAGTGATAACTGTATTCTCATCTACATTAATCATTTTTAATTCTGTCTTATATCCCAAATGAGCAGCAGCATCTTCTAAAGCCACATTTATAGAGATATAGGAATCTGATATGTTAAAATATTTACCTGGCATTGCAATTTTAACATAGTCTTTTGCATTTTTAAATAATTCAACCATTTTTACCCATTCAGAGTAATTCGTTACCTCATTATAAGCTACTAATTTTGCTTTCAAATCAATAAGCTCACAAATAAGATCTCCTAATCCTTGTTCCTCAAATAACAAAGGTAATTCATATACTGTCTCTAAATCGGGATTAGAGATTACAGCATTTTCGGGTACATTAGAATATAAAGATATTTTTCTCTTAATATCTGTATCTAACGGTTTTTCACTTCTCCCAATTATGATATCTGGTTGCAATCCCAAACTTTGAAGCATTTTAACAGAATGTTGTGTTGGTTTCGATTTTTGTTGTCCTACTGCTTTCGAGTAAGGAATAAGAGTGACATGAACAAATGCTGTGCGTTTAGGATATTCTAGCTTTAGTTGTCGAAAAGCTTCCAAAAATATGCTTGATTCTAAATCTCCTACTGTCCCCCCACACTCAATTAATAATACGTCTAAATCTTCTTTTTCTGCAATTTCCATTAACCTTTCTTTAATTATATCAGTTACATGAGGAATTATTTGAACAGTTTTTCCTAAAAATCTCCCCTTCCTCTCGCTAAGGATTGTTGATAAATAAATTTGACCTGATGTAATATTATGCGATGGGTGCATCTCAATACCTAAAATCCTCGAATAGGTGCCAAAATCCTGATCTATCTCTGAAATTCTGTATGATCTTTCATCTGAATCAAGTACTGGCAAAAAATCCCAAACATCTTCTGTAATAAAGCATTCACCGTGCTCAACAGGGTTTAAAGTTCCAGGATCTACATTTAAATACGGATCTATTTTGACAACCGACACTTTAAATCCACGAAATTGAAGTACTTTACCAATACTTGCTGTGGCAACTCCCTT
>JBHLKB010000200.1:0-5321 GCA_048887205.1 Candidatus Hodarchaeota archaeon | reverse complement strand
TGTACCAAATCAGAGTCATGATATTACTGCCGAACAGGAGTTTTGGGGGCATTGTTCAAACATTCAGGCATGGGTTGAGCATGACTATGACACGAGAATTCTGATGAGCAATATCTCTTTCCCATTACTACGTGAGTTGGTAAAAGCTGGGGATCCGATGGCAAGAAAAGTTTTTAAAGAAGAGATTGCTCTAAGGCTGGAAAGTGGGTATCCTTCAGTAGTCCAGTATCTCCTTAATCAAGGCTATATAAGGTATTTTACTCCTTCTGAGTTCAAAACAGTACTAGAATCAACTGAGCTTATTAAAAGCCTTTCATCTGATCCTAAAGTTTTATCTCGGTTTTTAATATCATGCGTATCTAAATTTCCAACTATAGTTGAGGACATTCTTATTCAAGTTCTAAAGCTCCCTGAAGGAAAGAAACTCATTATTTCGAGTATGGGTATTTCGGGAGTTCCTAGAATGCCATATTTGAGACCATCGTTCAGTTCGAATCCCCAATATTTGCTCACTCTTAAAACCGCATTAGGAAATCTTTTCAAAAGTGCTGATGAGAAATTAGGTAAAGATATTTCTGATTGTATTCAAGCGATTGAAGATAAACTTCTAGGGCAGGAAATTCATTTACCAAATATGTCAAAGAGGAGTAGATTAGAAACTTTGAGGGAATTGTTTTTCGATATGAATGTTTTGGATCATTTAGGAGTTGATCAGAAATTACAACTTGTACGGAAATTTATGGGAGAAATTCAGAGGATTCTATCAAAATGCCCCTATTGCGGGAAAGTAATTCCGAAGGGACAAGATACATGTGACTGGTGTGGGCATAAAAAAGATGATGAAGGTGGTTTTTTTCCACATCCTTATATTTATAAGCCTCCTGGAGGAGGAGGGGGCTCAATAAAAGGAACAATAGCGGTTGCTGCCAAAATTAAGATGTAAAAAAAAATAGAATCACTTTAGAAGGGGAAGATCCCATTGTTTCACCGGTCATAATGTCGTTATATGGGATTTAAATTTTTTTAATCTAAAACCTAAATTATAAATTTTTTTAAATTATGAGAAATAAAGTACATTTTTTTACTCGAATTTTTATTAGTAAACTAAGGTTAAGTTCTATAATTAAAAAGTAGGAGTATTAAGATTTACACCAGGACAGATATTTGAATAATACATTTTTTTATAAAATAATTCAATTCTGTAGTATTAGAGCTTAATTTAAGAATAGCGAACAGTGGTTGTTTAATTATGAGAATGTTAGTTTTAAGTCATCGAAACCCATATTTTCCTCCATATATTTTTTTAAAAATGCCTGAAACTATTCAAAGAGATGATATCAAACAGGTTCCATTATTAATAGATCTATATAATGATGGTTTTTTTAAACATACGTTTGGAACTTTTAAAACAGCTAATCTAATTTTCGATATTCCAAGTAAATACTCAAAGACAAAGAAAGAGCGCCTTTTAATTTCACTGGTTATTGATGGCAATTCAAAAATTAATTCTATTTTAGCTGAACAGTTTTTAGAGGGAATTGCCAAAGAATTCAGAAAAGTAGACAACGTTTTCAAAGCTTTTTATGTAGACTCTAGAGTTTATAAAGGAGATCCCTCTAAACTAGAGGAAATTAAATCATTACTCAATACTTTTCATATTTCTTTTCCAGAAGAAGAAGTCATATTTGAGCAAAGAGAAGCAAAAATTTTAATTTTCGGGCTTTCTAATGCAGGGAAAACGACAATAATTAAAACAAGAAGAAAGTCCGTGTCAAAAACAACATTTCCAACCATAAGTGTAGATATATCTAGAATTTTAGTTAATAATGTATCTTTGTTAACTTATGATATACCTGGAAAATACAAAGCTAAAGAACTATGGAAACCCTATTTAAAAAACCAAGATGGATTGATTTTTGTTTTAGATGTCACTGATAGAATAAGATTTTCATTTGCACGCGAATTACTACATGAAATTGCGGGGAAACCAGAGTTAAGTGAATTACCACTTCTTATCCTTTATAATAAGACTGAAATAAAACAACCTGATATAGAAGATTTAGATGAAGCCATGGGCGTAGAAAAGCTCGGAAAAAGGCCAATGAAATCATTTTTGACAAGTGGGATTAAAAACATAAATATTGATGAAGCGTTTAATTGGCTTTCACTTAAAATTGCAGAGAGAATTGAACATTATATTCCAAGAAGAGAGATTGGAATAATTTTTTGCCGCTGGGATGAAAATCTAGGTCTTAAAATCGAAGCAGTTTATCCTGAAGATGCTTTTGAGAATCCAGAATTGATATCTATAAAAAGCTTTTCAATTTCGCAATTTATTTTTGGAGGAGATCAATTTCGACCAGCTTCAGTTATCCTTCCATTTCCACATCTTAATTCAAATGCAGCGATTTATTTTGACTCTGTTGACAATGAGAGTATTAGGGGTGGTGTTTTACCATTATCTTTAATGATTTATTACAATCAAAAAATTCCTAAAAATATAATTAACCAATTTAGTTCCTTCATACTTAAACAATTTGAAGATATAAAAAAGAATTATAGAAATAAAAATCAAGTAATAGATATTCTTGAAATTATTCATAATACAATAAATAATCAAATTGATTTATATCAGCCATCAATTGAAGCACTTAAAATGGCTGAACTACATTATGAGGCTTTATTTAAAGCAGCTCGAGATGCCATTATAATAATTGATAGAAAATCAGGATTAATAGTGGATGTTAACAAAGTAGCTGAAGATTTATTTCAACGACCATTTGAAGATTTTATTGGTTTACATTCAAGTCAAATATTAAGTGGTATTATTAATATTGATTTTAATGAAGAAGTGTTTGATCAACTCAATTTTCCATTTCCTTTAAGATTAGAGGTTATTGATAATTCTGGTAATCTTATTCCAGTTGAAATTAATGTCAATGAAGTTCAGATAGGGGGTCAAATCTTTGTTCAATATATAATTAGAGATATTAGTAAGAGAATAGAAGCAGAAATTAAATTAAAGCATTCTGAACTAAAATATCGTCATCTTTTCAAATATTCACCCTTTTCTATTCTTTTAATTGATCCTAATGGTTTATTGGTTGATTTTAATCCTGCTTTCGAAGAAACATTAGGATATACAAGAGATGAATTATTGGGAAGGAAATTTGTAGATCTTTCATTAATACCTCAAGATTATCTAGTAGATGTCCTTAAAAGACTGAAAAACCAAGAAAAAGGTAAGATTTTTCATCCAATAGAAATTCAACTTTATCAAAAAAATGGCAATCTCATATGGGTAAAAATCCAATCATCATTGGTTGATATTGGGGATGTGACCTTTTATCAAATTATTTGTCAGAATATTACAGAAGAGAAAAAACTTGAAGAGGAATTAAAGAAAATTTCTAGATTAAAAGCTATTATTACTGCAATTATGGCTAGATTTGTAGGTATACATGATTTTGATAAGTCAATAATTGATTCACTTAGAGATATTGGTGAATTTATTAACGCTTCACGAGGATATCTTTACGTTTTTAATAATGATTTTAATTTCCCAAAAAGAAGTTACATCTGGCATGGTAAGTTGGTTTTTCGGCAAATTAATTTACCTGAAGAATTAATAATTAAAAATTTTCCATGGGTCATGGGGAATTTAAAAGATTCTGATTATATATATGTTAATAATGTAGATACACTTCCTAAAGAGGCAATTAATTTGAAATACTTTCTTGAAAATCAGAAAGTTAAGAACTTTTTAACATTTTCAATAAAAATTAAGGGGATCTTAGAAGGAATAGTTTGTTTTGATAATATAAAACACATGGATTATTGGATAGAAGAAAATTTAGAATTGTTAAGTATTATTTCAGAGATTCTTAAAAATGTGATGCTAGGGAAGTTAGTTGAAGAAAATTTACGTAAGAGTGAAGAAACAATGCACCAGCAATTTGATAGAGAGTATTTTTATAAAGAGCTATTCGTAAATGATATTAATTCTATAATAAATAACGTTCAAAAATTATTAGATGAATATAATAAGCAGGAAAATCAAATTATATTAAAGCCTAAGAGAGAAATATTAGATCAAATTAAAAGTCAATGCATAAACGGTAAACTTTTAATATACATAATACAGAGACTAACGATGATTAATGAAACAAATATTTTAATTAAATCAGTAAATCTAAGTAATGTGATTGATGATGTTAAATTTTTTATTAGAAATAGTTATTCTAATAAAAAAATTAATATAATCGTTGAACACCCACCCGAGGATTTATATGTAAAAGCTGATAAATTTCTAATTGACGTTTTTCTTAATATCATTATTAGTTCAATTAGATATAATAAAAATCCAACAATTGAGATTAAAATAATCATATTTAGAAGTCAAATGGATAATATAAGTTATGTTAAAGTAAAATTCATTGACTACCAAAAAGAAATTTTAAATATAGGGAAAGAAATGATATTCCAGAAAGAAAGAGAAAAAGACAGTAAGATAAAAGAAATAATTTTAGGATTTCTTTTGGTTGAGCAAATCTTAAATAATTACAATGGAAAAATATGGGTTGAAGGAGATTCTTTTGTCATTTTATTACCTGAAGTTTGAAAAACTAATTAATCTTCAATATTAATATAGGATTAACTATATAACTTTTTTAATTCGTTTATTTTTTAAATGAAAAAAAAAAAGGATTTGATTTTAAGGTAATTCGTTGATTTCTAATTTTAATTAACTATATTATGGAGTCCACCAATAAGGTACGAAACTTGGCGGAGAACCAGCAGTCACCTTCGGATAGACGTTCCAAATGGCATTTCCATCCGGTGTAGGCCATGCCCAGTCGATTGGAACGGTTAACATCCTATAATCACCCGTGTGAATATCCTGCCCTGTATTTTGCACATGAAGGTATGGATCGTAGAAGAGGTTCTCACCATGGTACAGATTATGATCCCATACGGGAAACAAGAAGTCACAAGGTCCATCAAAGTTAATGGTTAGTATTACTTCATTAGGATAAGACCCCGTATTTGGCACCAAGATCACATCGATACCGATATCATCAATATAAGCACCCGATTCTACTAAACATCCGTCCCGATAGAGTTCATATGTTCCATCACTATCAAAGGTATCTGCATCTAGATGCATTACATGAGTGTAACCAGCCATCTTTGCCTCTGGGCGAATGGTGAAGTTCATCTGGATAAGATCACGATCCGCAGAAATACCGAAGAATATAGCTAAAACATCTATATCGACCACAAAATCATTGTAATCCCAGTCATTGCCACCACCGATTGGT
>JBHLKB010000199.1:0-5358 GCA_048887205.1 Candidatus Hodarchaeota archaeon | reverse complement strand
AGTGCTTCCAATAACTAGAGAGGGAATTAATAATTTTCTCTTTAATACTGTTCTTCTTTTAACTTGGTCTTCAATACTAAATATTTCTACTATTAACTCACCAATAACTATCCCAATTAATAAAAAGAAAAACGACTCTAATATTGGATCTAAATTTAAATCATTAAATAAAATATGATATATAACACCATAAAAATTGGTTTGTCCTATGTAAGGGACTAAAAACCAAAATAGAACCTCGTTTGCGATAATTATTGCTAAACCAAAAGCAATTTTAAATAATTTTGAAGTTTTTAATAATGGCCAAGCCATAAGAAGTGAAAAACCGATAGAAAATAACATAAACCAAGTCCATATCATTGATGGATCTAAATACATAATTGCCACGAAAATATTATAAATTAAACCAATTATGCCTATTATTAGAGCTCTTAAGACATATTCGTTCCTTAAAGTGCGATATGAATATTCTTCAGAAATTTTTTTAATACGATTGTCATAAGAAATAAAGGTGCTAATACCAGCAGAAAACATAAATGCAGGAGCAAATGTTCGATCAATAAATGGACGCGTAATATTAGAGAAGACAGCATTCGCTCCACCGATTATCCACCAATCTCGAAGGTGTACGAAAACCATCGCCACCATTATGAAACCACGAAAGATGTCAATAGCTTTTAATCTCTTCATAAAGAAATAAAAAAGTTTATCTTTTTAAGATTTATATATTAAAGATATATACGAAAATATAATGATATTTTTATCTCTATCGTTATAATTTTCCTATTTAGGAGTTTTTAACATTTTTGTGATTAAATCTTTAGACTCCGTAAGTGTGATTTTGCCCTTTAACACTTTTTGAACAATTTCTCTCAAAGTTAGAGTTAATTCATTATTGATATGAAAATTCTCTTTCAAAAATTTATTCATACTTAATTTTTTGGATTTAATCTGATTAAATATTTTCTTATAATTAGTTTTACTCACTTCGATTCCATCCCTTAAAGCTAAAATTAAAGCTGAAGCCTCATCCTTAGGAATTTTTTTCTCTGAATTGTCGCATATTTTAATTTTTGAAGAATTTAATTCATCGATTAAAAAAACTCTCATGTTTTTTCTATACTTATATATGTTAAAAATCTGGGAAATTAAATTATACGCTACTGGAAGAACCCCTCTCCCAAACTTAAAATTCAATTTTATTAAACTCTCATCATTATTTTGAAAAAACTCTATGTAATTCTTGACTTTTTTGAGTAAAACCTTGTTATCATAAACCGTATGAGAAATAAAAAAATAATCGTCTAAAAAAACTACTAATCCTATATGTTTTGTACCAGGATCGATTGAAAAAGTTAATTCTGAGTATTGATCTTTATAACCAATTTTATATGCGGCTAAAAATTTTATTATAAAATTCTCAAAAATTTGTTTTCTATCATAAGCGAGAATATCAATTTTAAGATTATGTAGATTATATTTATCAAATTCCTCACATGTAGTTAGAATTAAAGCTCCAAATTCAGGAATTTTATTTCTTATATTTAGGATTTTAAATGAAATATTTCGGTAAGTTAATTCCTTATTTAACCGAAAAAAAAAAGACATATCCTCGGTTAAGACAAATATTTTTTTTTCCAAATTATAAATATTAATTAATGATAAATTAAAAATATTTAATCAAATGAAATTTCCAACATTAGAAATAAATGCATTTTTGAGAAATATAGAAAATTTTAAGGGCATCTTTTCTGTTTGGGGTGATTTCGGTGTTGGAAAAACAACATTTGCTTTACAGACAGCTATAAATACTATAAAAAATAAAAAAAAAGTACTTTATATTTATACGAAACCGAATTTACCATCTGAGAAAATAATAACTCTATCTAAAGGTTCAGAAGAAATTCTTGATAGCTTTATTATTATTAAACCTATAGATTTTGAAGATTTAAATAACCTTGTGTTTAATTTAGAATTCTTGATTTTAAAAGATTTAAATAAGACTGATAATCCATTAAAATTAATAATTATTGATTCAATTACCGAATTATATCGATTAGAGTTAAATACTGATAAGAAGGAAAAGAATTACAATCTAAATTATCAATTAAACCAAATCCTAGCTAATATTACTTATTTAAACAAAACTTATGATATTGAAATTTTAATTGTGAATGAATTAAGTAGAATAATATCTGATAATCAAATAATTGAAGCTCAAAGTGGTGGAAAAGCCATGGAATTTTGGGTAAATTGCAATTTAAAAATTGCCAAAACTAATAAGTTAAATGAGAGAAAATTTATCTTAACTAAGTATCCTGAAAATCAAATATTTGAATTTACTTCAATCTTGAGAGAATATGGATTTGAATAATATTTATAAGAAAATGTTCTCCATAAATCCTAATTTAGTAATATCAAAAAGTTACATAATTTAATCTTTTCTTTAGATTTACTTTATATAGAACAATGATAAAAAAAGATTTAATTTTAATAAAGGAAGGTTTAACGGAATTTTACATTCATAATGTTGATAAGGAATTGGTTCCTTCGAAGGCAATGAATGTTTTTTATAATAAACGAATGGAGATTAATCGCGAAATTTCAATTTTAGCTATTAATACGTATAGAGATTTATATAAACAAGATGAACTCATAATTATAGATTCTATGGCAGCTTCAGGAATAAGCTCAATCAGGCTATTAAGAGAGTGTAAAAATATCAAACGAATTTTTATAAATGACATCAATCCTATAGCTGTTAAACTTATTAAAAAAAATCTTAAATTAAATAATTTTAATAAAACCCCAATTCAAATAGAAGTATCCAAAAAAGATGCAAATCTCCTTTTTTCCGAAATTGCTAATAGTACATGTATACCTTCAAGGGGAAGGCAAAAAAAGCCAAATGTAATTTCAATTGATCCATTTGGTACTCCAAATCTTTATATAGACTCTGCTTTCAAATCAATACAAAAAGTAAATGGTTTGATGTGTATTACAGCTACCGACACAGCCGTTTTATTTGGTGTAAGACCCAATGCCTGTATTAGGAAATATTTAGCTAAGCCCCTCCATAATGAATATTGTAAAGAAATTGGTGCGAGGATATTAATATATTTTGTTTCTCGAATAGCAAATTTAAATAAAATGGGCATAATTCCCCTTTTAACTTTTTATTCAGGTCATTTTCTAAGATTTTTTTGTTTATCTATTAAGAATAAGAAAACAATATCAAAATTTTTTAAAAATTATGGATATATTATTCACTGTAGTAATTGCGGATACCGCTCAGCTTTTAAAGATAATATCTTAATTTTGACTAAAAAATGTCCTGTATGCAAGAAAAAAGAAAAACTTGATTATGCAGGGCCTTTATGGATAGATAAAATTCATGATATTAATTTTATTAAAGAATTGCAATATCTAAATAAGAATTCTAAATTTCCAAATAAAAGTAGGATAGAAAAACTCTTAGCTATGGCGATCGAAGAAGTTAATATGCCTGTTTCATATTATAACATACACAAACTCTGTCAAAAATTGCAACTTGCTTCTGTTCCAAAAATTAAAGATATACTACGTTTAATTAAAGAAAAAGGATATCGAGGTTCTAGAACTCATTTTGATTTTTTATCTATAAAAAGTGATATGGATTTAAACTCAATTAAAAATATATTAGTTGAAATGCAAATAATTATTTGATTTGAAATGACAAAAAACCCAGGAATGCATAAAAAAGAATTATATTATAAACAAGCTATAAAGGAAGGCTATCGCGCAAGATCTGCTTATAAACTATTAGATATTCAAAAAAGATTTAATATCTTCAAAAGGGCATTTTATATCTTAGATTTAGGATGTGCACCGGGATCATGGTTGCAAGTAGCAAAAAAATTTGCTGAAGAAAATTTAGATAAATATAAAGACCGATATTATAACCGAGATCACTATAAAATAATGGGTGTTGATATTAAGAAAGTCTCTCCCATTGATAATGTTAAAATAATTAGATCAGATTTTACTAAGCCAGAGTTTCAAGGACAAATTGAAGCTTTCTTTCAAAGTGAATTAGATTTAATCTTATCAGATGCATCTATAAATAAAATAGGTAATAAATTTACAGATCATTTAAGACAACTTAACCTGTGCTATAAAATACTAGATATCATACAAAAAAACTTAAAATTTAAAGGGAATTTAGTAATTAAGGCGTTCCAAGGTTCTGATTTTAATAAATTTGTTAAAGATTTGAATTCTGTATTTAGATTTTTAAAATCCTATAAACCAAAATCTTCCAAAAAAAAAAGTAATGAAATATTTTTAATAGGTCTAGAAAAAGTATAATTAAATATTTTGAAATCGAGACTCAATTTCATCAAAATTTATATTATATTCTTCACCTTTTAATGATAGTTCAATCCACTCAGTTAACCATGGACAATGTTGTGGATTAAATTGATCTAAATTAGTCTCATTGCATTTAACCCGAAAAGGGCAGATAAAACATGGTTGTCTTGAAAACATATTCCAAATGAAATCTTTCCTATTTCTATTAATTTTAAGATCATTAACTTTTACATCGATTTCTTCAATTGCATAAACATGTTTTGTCCAGGAGGCGTCTAACAGTTCTCGTTTCATTTTTATTTTTGACTGCAATGCTAATAATTCTAATATCTCTTCTAAATCATTTCGCTTTTTATTACTAAGTTCCAATAACTTGTCAAAAAATATATCTTTTTCACGATCAATTATATTTAATATTGATTTCTCATCTTTTCTTAAAGTTCGATTGAATTCTTTCTTTTTTTCTTCAATTCTTTCAATTCTTCTTTCAACATCAGATTTTTCTTCTAAGGGACCTTCAACTTGTTCTTTTATTTTGCATTTATGGCGAGATAAATAAGCAAAGCTTTTACCACAGTAGGGACAGACTTCTTTTTTTTTTTTTGCCATTATAACAATTTTTTATACTTTTTTTGTTAGTTCTTTTAAATCATTTAAATCAAGAAAATAAAAGCACTATGAATACATTTTATGAATATTTTAAAATTAATTTTTCGTTTTTATTTTGATTTTATATAATTTAAATCGTTATTTTTAAATTAATTATTTCTAATTGTATTTAAAGTAAAAAAGAAATAAATAGACACTAATGACTATAAGTGAAACTTTGGAAATCAAAAAAAATCAAGTTATTAAACCAAATACAATCATTAAACAATGTGAAAAAAAAAGAAATCAGACATTTTTATTATCCTCAGGAGCAAAAAAATTTGATGAAGTATTAGGAGGAGGATTTCAACTAGGCAAGAAATATTTAATCTTTGGAACAAATAAAAATGGTAAAACACA
>JBHLKB010000198.1:1708-5364 GCA_048887205.1 Candidatus Hodarchaeota archaeon | reverse complement strand
TGGGTGGAACTATTTGGGCATACATAGCTTCGGATTTATTTAAAGAAGGTCGTTATAAAATCCCAATTACAGTCATAGTAGCAATATTGAGTATAATTTTCGCCATTCTGATTTATTCCTTTCCTTCAATTTATACTTCCTGGAAAGCATCACCAGAAGGTGGTTTACCATCGACAGGAATTAGAGGTTTCGCATTGGTAATATTGGGAGTGGTGTTGGTTATTATGATGGTGATCCTAGGACCTGCTATTATTATCAGCGGATCAAAATTGGAGGATAAAAGTGCTAAATGGAGGAGATTTTCGATGGGTATAGGGGTAACAATGGTTTCTTTATTTGGAATTATTGATGCAGGTGTTTCTGATCTACCATTGATAGGTTTAGCTATAGTTAAAGCATTTATTTTTACATCAATATTTCTAATATATGAAGGAATAGAAAAGGGAGTTTGATTTTAGTTATAAACAAGAAGGTGTAAGAAGAATATGGAAGTTAAAAAGATAAGTAAAAGAAGACCATTACGACAACGGCTCTTTATAACTATGGTTTGCTGTATATTAATTCCATTTGTGCTTTTAACAATTTTCTTAGCGTATCAGTTATTAACGAACATTGATTATTTTATTGGATTAGGGTACGGGACACTTGAAGCACTAAAAAGTCCATTGATCATAACCATCATTATAGTAGCGATTCTAATCAGTGTTGTGATAGTTTTTGCTGTAATTGCTATCTCCCAAAGAATTACAACACCCATTCTTGAATTAACACAATCAATAGAAAATATAACTGAAGGTGATCTAACTCAAGAAATTCCTATGAGTGGAAGAATGAGAAGAAATGAGATTGGCATACTTGCTCAATCTTTTCAGAGTTTATTGGTGACAATGCGCTTGGGGAATAAGAGCTATTATCAAGGAAATTTAACGGTTGCTTTCAAAAACTACAATGCTGCTTTAGAATTATTTCAAACTACGAAAAATCTTCATGGACAGGGAATGTGTTTAAACAATCTTGGAAACATCTATCGAGATTGGGGTGATTATGATAAAGCAAAAGAGAGTTATAATAAGGCTATTAAAATAGGGGAAGATCAAGAGGATATGGGGGGATTGAGCTCTCGGTATAACAACCGTGGTCTTCTTTTCCTTTCAGAAGAACAATGGTCAGAAGCACTGAATGATTTTAACAAAGCTCTTGAAATTGATAATGAGTTGGGAGATGACCTAGGAATTGCTTCAAGGAAAAGAAATATAGGAGTACTTCACATGTTAAAAAACGAATTGGATCTCGCTCAAGATCAACTTGATGAGGGTTTTAAACTTGATAGTAAATGGGAAAATAATGCAGGATTAGCAGAAGATGAGTTTCAACTAGGGAGGTTATCTCTATTAAAAAGTAATCCAGAGATAGCAGAGAGCCATTTAAAAAATTCTCTGAAATTAGCAGAAAACCTCGGTAATTATCCATTAATGAAAAATGTCCTTGAAGCCATGGTTCAATTATATGAAAGTCAAGATAATACAACTCTTCATCATAAAGCTGAGCTTGAACTCTCAAAAGTAAATGATATGCTCGTTCGGAAAAAAGATGTGGTTTTTGTAATTGATCAATCTGGAAGCATGTATGAATGGGATAAAATGGGAGCAGCCCGAACAGGAGCTTTGGGAGTCTTTAATGAAGCAGTGAATATTGGAGATCGAGTTGCAATCCTCGGCTTCCATTCTGAAATAAATATACTTCTCAAATTAATAGAAAAAAAAGGAAATGTTTCACAAATTACTAATATATTTAAAACTATGGACTCTTTACCTTATCAGACTTGTTTATATGATGCTATAGGAAAAGCTATAGATATTTTATTACAAACTCCACCTATTTCTGAACAAGAATCCCAAGAACGACAGAAATGGGTTGTAACTCTAACAGATGGCGAAGATAATAGAAGCTCAAAATATACTTATCGAAAAGTCGCAAATTATATCGAAAGAATTGAACCTCCCATCAATTTTGTGTTAATTGGTGTTGGACCCGAACTAAAACGAGTTCATCGAAAAATGACAGAAATGGTTTCTGCCACTCCACATGGTAAATATATCCCAATTTATTCTGCAAAAAATGTTTCAAAACGAATTTCAGATGCTTTTTCAAAGGTAAAGGAAATTATGGTATCATCAGAAATAGAAGGTTTTGTACCAGAGGAGGGATAAAAATGGCTCAACAAAAAAAAAGAAAATTTGGAATTAGACAAGAAATTCTTATAAGTTTCATTATAGTTTGTGCGATTGCTCTAGGGAGTATTGCTATTACTGCAGCAATTTTTAATGAAGTTATTGGAAACAGTATTGTCGGTGCTACACCTGAGGATCAGGCAAAAATCACTGAAACTCTTGAGATAGAATTAGCAATTATATTTATTTCATTGTGGCAAATCATCGTTATAAGTCTTTTTGTAGGCTTGAAACTCGCAGATTCAATAGTAAAACCAATTCATAAATTAACAAACATAGCTTTAAAGTTATGTACACACGATCTCAAAACTGTATCTTTTAAAGAGATAGATACAGATTTTGATAAAGAACTGGAAGAACAAGATCCTGAATTTGGAAGTTTAACGCAAGCTTTTAAAAAATTGGTAAAGAAAGTCAAAGAAGACGTTGAAGATAAGCCAGAATGAGGAGAAAATTGTAAAAATCCCTTTCAAAACAATTTATTCATTTTCTGTAATAGGAGAATATTTTGACAGAGTAATTCTTTTAGATTTATTTTTATGAATAAATCAATTTATATTATCTAGAAAATAAATTTGAATTTTTCAAATTATGATTTGAAATGACAATGCAATACGTTAAACTACAACCAATTTGGGTTCGTCAATTTCAAAAAACTGTCTATTCTTGTATAATCGCAAACTTATTAGGGGATCCAGAGCCTGAAATTATTGGATGTTCATTTAGTGCAGAAATGAAAGCTTTTGATCTAAAAGGTAAAGAAGTATTTATCACTGAATTCTCTTCAAACATAACCTGCTTCAAAATCGCATCTGTAAGTAAAGAGAATAATATTGAATTAATCTCAGGATCTTTAGATGGAAATGTTTATTTAATGGATAAAAAAGGAAATCCAATCTGGTCTAAAAGATTAAATTCTCCAATAATTTGTATGGAAACTGGGGATTTAAAAGATGATAATAGAGATGAAATAATTGTTGGTTTAGAAAATCAAAGAGTAATAGGATTGGATAATAAAGGAAATAAATTTCTCGAATTTAAAGCCCCAGAACCAATTATGGATTGCACTATAGGTCATTTCTCAGATGGAATCACTAGAAAAATCTTTGTTTTACTCAAATCTGGGAAAATTCTTAATGTCATTAATGATATGGATTCAGAATTGGTTTTTCAATTACAGCATCAACCTACTTGCCTAGCCTTTTGCAATGTATATAACCAACCTGTTATGATTGTAGGAGATAAAAACGGTTTCTTAAATCTTATTGATTTAAACAAAAAAATTATTGGTAATCATAAAATTGGGATTAAAATACAAAGCATTGATACATATACCATTTCTACAGCTAAAAAAGAAGACATCTTTTTAGCTGCAGCTTCAAAAAATAAAATCACTTTTTTCAAATTAATCAAAGGTTTAAAAAC